>CANRXD010000199.1 GCA_947643685.1 uncultured Clostridium sp.
CCAGTGTAAATTATATCTGCCATCTGCTGGCGGGGAAGCCCGGAGAACTTTAAGATTCTGGATGAGCTTGCTGAAGCAATCGGCGGCACTGTAAGCTGTTCCCGTGCGGTTGTAGACGCTGGCTGGAAGCCGAAAGATTTACAGGTTGGACAGACTGGTAAGACCGTTCGTCCGCACGTATACTTTGCTATCGGTATTTCCGGTGCAATTCAGCACGTGGCCGGTATGGAAGAGTCTGACATTATTGTTGCCATCAATAAAGATGAGTCTGCTCCGATCTTTGATGTTGCTGATTACGGTGTGGTTGGTGATCTGAATAAGATTGTTCCGATACTGACTCAGAAGATCAAAGAAGCAAAGGCGGCTGCTAATAAATAAAAGCAGAATAGCTCTGTATACATATGCCCCTGTGGACAGGAACGTTTTTCTGTCCGGGGGCATTTTTATTTTCTTATAGGAAAGACCTTGTCACGCTAAAGTGTGACAAGCCTTTTCCTATAAGAAAATACGCTCCGCGAGGATGTACACGATGTGCAAAGGAAGGCTGCTTTAGCAGCCGCACATCGGCGCACAAAACGGACAAGCCCCTCATGCGTGAGGAGGTGGGGAGCTGAAGCGGGCTCGTCCGTTTTTTTTATTTAGTACTTGACATTACATAGTAATTGGCATAATATAATATTGCAGGATTGAGTAATACCAGGAAAGGTATGATGCACATATGAATGCACAATTTAAAAAGGGAGTCCTGGAGCTGATTGTTTTGGAGTCGGTTCGGCAGCGGGATATGTATGGATATGAGCTGGTGGAAGAGGTTTCCAAGGTTGTAGATGTGAATGAGGGAACGATTTATCCGCTGTTAAAGCGCCTGACCAACGAGCATTATTTCGAGACCTATCTCCGGGAATCCAATGAAGGGCCGCCGCGGAAATATTATCATCTGACAGCAGCGGGGGTACTGTACCGGGATTTGCTGGAAAAGGAATGGAACGAATTAACGGAAAAAGTAGGAGAATTTTTGGAGGGGTGCCGTCATGGATAAGAAAGCATTTATGAAGGAACTGGAACAGGCGCTGTCCGTGCTCCAGAAAGATGAATTAAAGGATATTTTGAACGAGTATGAACAGCACATTGACATGAAGGTAAAAAGCGGACTTTCCGAGGAGGAAGCGATTGCGGATTTCGGAAGCCTTTCGGATCTGACGGAAGATATTCTAAGCGCCTATCATGTGCGGGCCGATTATGCCGCTCCCAGGAAGAAGCCTTTCACGGAGCCGGAAAAGGCCAAAACAGCCTGTATTTATGCAGGAGAAAAAGCCGCCGAAGGCCTTAAGGGCCTGGGGGCTTTCCTTGCATCCGTACTGGCATTCTGGAAACGGCAGATAAAAGCACCCTTTGCGTGGGCTCTTGACAGATGGAAAAAGCATAAGGAAAAGAAATACCATATGGAAAAACAGGAGATTACAGCCTGGGCCGCAAGAGATATTTCTGAAGATGGAGAAGTTCAAACGCAGACCAGTGAAAGGGAAGGGACCGAAGTGGTTCAGCGAATACAGACCAAGTCCGGAAGAAACCTGAGTTCTGGCAGGAAATTGAATTGGAAGAGAAAGCCGGTATGGAGAGGCTTTTTGGAAGGAATCAAAGCCAGCCTTCACCTGATGGCGCAGGTTGTTTTATGGGGAGTCCGTATGACGTGGAATGTGGGATGGATTTGTTTCTCCCTGTTTTTTGCAATGTGCGGTGTTGTGTGTCTGTATATTTTAGGATTGTTTGTTGTGCTTTTGATGCAGCATTATCCTTTGGCCGGAATGACTGTGGGCTTTTTGGGCGCCATGCTGTGTGCCTTTTCTGTAGCAGGACTGGGACTGACTTTTTTATGGAGAAAGGGAACAACCGGAAATAAAGACCATGGAGGCGGCGGGTCAGTCAGGGAAGAGAGTTTGGCTCAGAAAGTGGAGGGAGAACCATATGCGTAAAGTACAAAAAATATTGATTGGCACACTTTTAGGGGGAGTTCTGCTGGGAGGAATTGGTACAGGAGTGGCTCTGGTGGAGTACTCGTCTTTTGCTTATGCAGGGGAAAAGACAATAGGAGAGGAAAATCTGGTGACCCGGGAAATTGATTTTAAATTTGAGCCGGAGAAGGGGAAGCTGGTGGTGGTTCATGGGTACTGGGACAGAAGAAATTATCCCAATGCCCTGGAAGAGGATGGGACAATACCGGAAGGTGTGGTACGCTATGTGGTGACCCATAATCCCCAGACAACAGATGTGACATTGAGTTTTGACACATATAACCAGGAGGAAGAGGAAGAAGAGGAGATACAGTCCGATCCGGCCAATATACCCCCACAGGGATATTTAAGTCTCCAGGTCCGGTATGTGGGAAATGATTTTGAAATGTTCATGCAGAGTAAGGATGAAATTCTAAAAGAGCTGAAGCAAAGGAGGATTTCCAGCTATAATGTAGCTTATGTCACTGATGTGAGAATTAAGGTAAATCCGAAGACCATGCCGTATTTGGATTATGAGAATATGTACTAAGGTGGACAATCCTGTCCGGAATCCTCCTTATCCCTCGTGCGAAAGAGATAAGGAGATAAAGTGCCAGGCAGTTAAAATATCCTTTATGAGGTGAAAGATGAGCGTTTTAGTAGTGGGAAGTACAAATTTGGATATTTCCGTTCGTGTACCATGCCTCCCTGCAAAGGGAGAAACAAGAATTGGAAGTGGAATCAGCAGCCAATATGGCGGAAAAGGTGCAAATCAGGCATGTGCCATTGGAAAACTGGGAGGAGATGTAACATTTCTGACCTCCGTAGGAGATGATCATTACGGACATGAAATTATGGTCTATCTGACGCGGATGGGAGTTAAAACAGACAGGGCCAAATATTGTAAAGAGCACAGTACCGGCATGGCAATCATCAATGTGGATGCAAATGGAGACAACTCCATTGTAGTAGTCCAGGGGGCAAATGAAGCATGTGATGTAAGCTATATCAGGGCAAATGAGGAATGTTTTAAAACCTGTGATTATGTACTTCTTCAGCTGGAGATTCCGATTGAGGCAGTAGAGGAAGCCATCCGCCTTGCCGCAAAGTATAAAAAGAAGATTATTTTAAATCCGGCTCCGGTTAATGAATGCCTGGATAAAAGCCTGTATCGCCTGATTACCTATATGACTCCAAATGAAGGAGAGCTTAGAATTATGTCCGGATCGGGAAAAGGTTTGGATGAAGATGCAAAAAGGCTGATGGAGCTGGGCGTTGAAAAGGTTTTGGTTACACTGGGAGAAAAGGGAGCCAGATTGTACCCCAACCCATTTCAGCCGATAAGTGTCCCGGCACGCAAGGTGGACGTCGTAGATACCGTAGCGGCAGGAGATTGTTTTAATGGGGCTTTTGTATTTGCATTGGATCACGGGTACAGCGAAGAGGATGCAATGAAATTTGCCAATTATGCTTCTGCCATTGCAGTCACACGAAGGGGGGCACAGGAATCGCTTCCTGCCAGGGAAGAACTGGAAATTTTTTGACAGAAAGGGGGCGCTGCTCCGGTGGATGAATCTATCGGGCAACGGTTCCCTTTTGTTTAGGGGTTTGCAAATAATATTCATTCAATATTTTTGCCAGGGCTTCTGGATTTTCTTCATTTACAACATGGCCTGTATTTTCAATAACTTTCAGTTCTGAATTTTTAATATTTTGTGACAGGTAATATGCTGATTTCATATTTGTACTGTCTTTCTTTCCACAGAGAATTAAAGTAGGACATGTAATATTTTTCACCTTGTCGCTGAAATCTAAGTTCTCCAGGGTGCTTCCCAAAGCAAGAATGTCTTTTTTATCAAATGCCATAGATTTAAAAGCAGATTTTGGTAAAATTTTGAAAATTATAGTTTGAATACGAAATGCTGCCTTCGGAACTTTATATGGCATTCCAATTAAAACTAATGTTTTTACTTTTTTCGGGAAATCCAAAGCATAATTTAAAGTCAAAATGCCACCTAAGGAAAGACCGCATAAATGAATTTGTCCGTCAGTTTTGTTACAATATTTTACAAATGAAGAATATAGATTTTCATAACTTGCCTCTTTTCCTTCAAGAATGGAGGATAGATTTGGGCACATAATATCTTTATTGTCTTCCAGTAATGAAATGGTTTTATTCCAACTCGCTGCTTTGTGTCCTGAGCCATGAACTAAAATTTTTGTCGACATGAGCATTACCTTTGAATTTTAAATTTTATTTTTTTGTTTTCTCGATAGAGATTAAGCCGTTACAAGAAGCACGGCTGGTTTGGGCAGCCGTGCACAGTTCTTTTATATAAATACCGGGTTATTTGGTTTCGTTTGCCTGCGCCATTTTCATCGCACGTACCTTTGTGGAGA
>CANRXD010000200.1 GCA_947643685.1 uncultured Clostridium sp.
TTCTTGCCGCCAGTACGTACTCACTGCCTTTATAACGGTAAAACTGGGAACGGATCATTCTGGCAGTGCCAATCCAGTTTTGTACCACAAGACAGAGGCAGATGGAGAGCATGCCGGTTCCGAAAAAAAGGATAAATAAGGTCACCACAACAATTTCCGGGAAGGATCCGATGATTTCCGTAATACGCATCATAATCATATCCACATTGCCGCCATAATAACCGGCAATGGAGCCGTATACGATGCCGATACAGACATTGCAGATCACGGAGATAAAGGCGATGGCCAGGGATACGCGGGCGCCGCGCCACATCCGCACCCACAGGTCACGTCCCAGATAGTCGGTTCCCATCCAGAAGTAGGTTCCGTCCTCCACTCCGGCATATTTATAGTAATCTACTTTAATGTCGCACATTTCCACGCCCTGCACCATACGGTGGTTGATGACCCGGAGGATGGAGCCTTCAGGGTAGCGGTCCGTATCGTTAAGTCCGTCTACACGGCGGTTCGTGAGCCATCTCGTCCCGTCAAGGATTCCGGCATTTTCCAGTACCGGTACTTTGGGCGGCAGATTAATGCGGTTTAAGTCCTGATCATTATAATCCCAGCGGCTGATGGAGGGAACAATCAGGGAAAGGGTGATAATAATGATGATTCCCACAAAGGCAACAATAGATATTTTACTGCGGCAGAAACGGAGCATGGCGTCTTTAAAAAAGCCCACAGGCTTATCTTTAAAAGTTTCGTCCGCAATGTCTCCCTGCATCTGCACAAATTCAAACTGTTCTTTTGAAACCTGATATTCAGGCGCATCAGAAGAATAAAATTTTGCCATTATTTTTTACCTCCCATTCTGACACGCGGGTCAATGATTCCATAGGACAAATCCACAATAAGCACCGTAATCAGGGATATTAAGGAATAAAAAATAAGCGCTGCCAGCGTCACGGTGTAGTCCGGCGCGTTAATGGATTTCACCATGATTCCTCCCATTCCGGGGATGGAGAAAATGGTCTCAATTACAAGGCTGCCGCCCATGATACCGGTGAACATGGGAACGATAATGTTCATAAGCGGAAGCATGGAATTGCGGATTCCGTGGTTGATGGTGGCCTGGCGCTCCGTGAGTCCTTTTGTTTTGGCAAGCAGCATAAAATCGGAATTGATGGTCTCTGCCAGTTCCGCCCTTAAATACCGCGTCACTCTGGCGATGGGGCCCAGGGATAAGGCCAGAATCGGCAGCGCCAGACCGCGGAATTTTTCAATGCCCGTGGAAGTTGCATCGAAGATAATTGGAAACCAGCCGGCCCGGAACGCGATAAAATACTGAAGAAGCGTTGCGAAAATAAAGGAAGGTACGGAAATAAAAATTACGACCATGAAGGAAATCAAATAATCGGTTATGGTGTTTTTACGGATTGCCGCCACGATGCCAAAGGCGATGCCGAGGGGCAGGGAAATTAAGAGCGCAAAGAAATTTATGTAAAGCGTTACCGGAATTTTCGTCTTAATAATATCCCATACGGGCACATTGATATGCATTTTTAATGAAGTTCCCCAGTCTCCTTCTAAAACCAGTCCCTTTAAAAAAAGGGCGTACTGAACGGGAATCGGTTTGTCAAGATTATATTTTGCCTCCAGCGCCGCTTTCTGTTCGTAGGTCATATCCACAGCTTCGTCAAAAATGCCCCCCGGCATTAAACGGATGACCATAAAGCCAATGGTTATGATAATGAACAGGGTCAGGAGCATCGCTACAATCCTCTGTGCAATATATTTTGCCATAAGATCCTACACCTTTCTGCTGTCACTGAAAATCTTTACAGATGTCATTTTTTTAATCTGCCAGCCGCCTGTTTCGGCGGCTGGCAGGCAAATTTATTTTAATTTGTTTTGGTACAGGTGGTGAAAGCGAAGCCGTATCCCGGAATGTACTCGTTGGTAACCATCTTCACGTCAGGATTAATAAGGTAATAACTGGGTGCCTCATATACCGGGCAGGCGGCCACATCATCGAGAACAATTTTTTCCATTTCTCTTGTCAGCTCCAGACGGTATGCGGGATCCAGCTTGGCTTCGATATCATAGTTGGCTTTATTCCAAAGCTCGTCATAGGTCTCATTGAAATAAGGTTCGTTTTTGTTGGAATAACCACTGGAGTAAACCTTAAGACCATTCCAGGGAGCCGGCGTGCTGGTGTTCCAGCCCCTCCAGGTCAGCTCATAGCTGTTGGGATTGCCGTTCTTCCAGCCTTTGATATACTCGTTCAGTACACTTGTGGAACCGGCCAGCAGTTCCAGAGAGAATTTGTCACCGAAAATATCCGGCAGACTCTTGTGAAGGAATTCAGAAGCCATTTTGTTGTTGGCACTTGTTTCATTGTAGGAGAGGGTCAGAGTCAGACTGTCCAGATTACACTCCTCCATGGCCTTATCAAAGTATTCTTTGGCTTTTTCGGGGTCATAGCCCAGATTTGGCTCCAGATATTCCTGGGACTCCGGCATTTCGCGGAACGTCTTTCCATCCAGTCCGAGACACTTACTGGCCACAAGATAGTTGGCCGGAACACCATTTGTCATTTTGGCGATGCTTTCGCGGTCGATGGCAAAGAACAGGGCCTTTCTGAAATTTTTATTGCCCAGAATGCCATTGTTATCGGTGTTCTGATGGTTGATGGTTACAGTCTGAATGGAAGTTGCCGGTGCCTGGCGGATAGTCGGATCATCAATATATTGTTCGATGGATTCCGGACTCAGGGACACGCAGTCCAGTTCGCCGTTTAAGTAGAGCTCCAGTGCCGTATTACGGTCGCCGACGATCTTGTAGTTGTATCCGTCAAGGTGAATATAATCCGGAAGCACATAGTCGGGATTTTTTTCCATCTTGAACTGGGAACTGGGAATCCACTCAGTGAGGATGAATGGTCCGCAGCTTACATAGGTATCTGCCGTGGAGCCATAGGTGGTTTTAGTACGGTCAGAAGTCATACTGGATTCATAGGTGGGCTTATGTACGAGACAGGTCCAGCTATAATTTAAGTGGCTCTCGATGTCGGCTACCGTAACGGGAGCATCAAGCTCCAGGCCGAGGGTATAGTCGTCAATCTTCTTAATACCGACTTCATCCCAGGAAACTGTGTTTTCGGAACCCTGAAGAGAGTAGTCACTGGCTTTCGTAATCGTAATATAATCGCTGGCAAGCTGGGATGCACGGCTGTTGACCAGCAGGGGATCCAGGCACATCTGGAAGGAATAAATGACATCGTCCACATTAATGGGATCTCCGTTTTCCCATTTGGCGTTTTCGCGAATCTTGATCTGCCATACCTTTCCCTCGTCGTCCATCTGCTTAGGTTCGGATTCGGCAAGTTCCGGAACGAACTCATAAGCAGAGCCGTCTGCAGTGGGGTAATCGCGGTACAGATAGAGTGTTGTTTTGCGGATGACATCACTGCTGACACTCTGAGTGTAAATATGCGGATTAAGGGTGTCAACATCGGTTGTAAAATAGTTGTTGAAAATCTTCGGTCCGTCGGATTGGGATGCAGCCGTTGTTTCAGATGCACTTCCCGACGCCTCGGACGATGCGGCAGTCTGTGTTTCTTCCGGTCCGTTGGAATCCCCGGGGTTTTTCGGTTCGCTGCTGCATCCGGCCAGAAGCCCCACTGTCAGGGAACAGGCCAGAAGCGCTGCAAATGTTCTTTTTTTCATATTTCAATCCTCCTTCATAATATATCTTCCAGGGATATGCCCTGAAATTCAGTAGTGATGCAAAAACTCCGCCTTTTTCAGACTATGGTTTGAGGTTGACTTTTTATGCCTGGGCTGATAGGATTGTGACAGAACTTTTACACAAAGGAGCGGTTTATGCATTCACTGTCACAAAAACGGTTTATAAAGGATATGCTCATAAGCGGCGCCATTGGCCTCGCCTACTTTACTTTAAGTCATGCCGGGACGCTGTCCTTAAAGCTTGTGAACAGTCTCTTTTTGGCTGGCATATTTCCTCTTCTGTACGGCGGCTTTCTGGCGGCTAAAAACCTGGGGATGTTCCATCTTTTTATCTATTCTCACAGAAAATTGTGGAAATACGGAAAACGGCAGGAAAAAGAGGAGGCGGAAAACGAAGAGATCGCTCCCGGTACCACGGAGACGTTAGGAACTTATTCCCAGTATCTGGCAGAGACAAAAACCTCCGGCATTGCAGAGCCGTTGCTGGCAGGCGGAATCTGGCTGAGTCTTTCTCTTTTACTTACATTCCTGTATTTTTAATATATTTTTAGAATATTTTCTTTTATAGATTAGATTATATATTTAATGTATAAAATCGCGGGAGTTTGACAGTTCCACAAAAGAAAAATCATTGAAAGCCTTGATTTAGGCGT
>CANRXD010000201.1 GCA_947643685.1 uncultured Clostridium sp.
GTTAGTGGCGGTTATGGCATTCGGTATCAACTCCGGTGCCTATGTGGCGGAGATATTCCGAAGCGGAATCATGTCCATTGAGGCAGGGCAGTTCGAGGCAGGGCGCAGCCTGGGCTTTAACTATTCCCAGACCATGTGGTATATCATTATGCCGCAGGCATTTAAAAACGTGCTTCCGGCCCTCTGCAATGAGTTTATTGCATTATTAAAGGAAACTTCTGTTGCAGGATACATTGCCCTTCAGGATTTGACCAAAGGCGGTGATATTATCCGGAGCCGTACCTATGATGCGTTTATGCCCCTCATAGCAGTAGCTCTTATTTACCTGACATTGGTTGTGGTATTTACGAAACTGGTACAGATTCTGGAGAGGAGGCTCAGAAGAAGTGAGCGATAATGTGCAAAGGCCCCTGATTCAGGTGGAAAATCTGGAAAAAAGATTTGGAGATCTTCACGTGCTAAAAGGAGTCAATGTGAAGATCCAAAAGGGCGATGTGGTTTTTGTGGTGGGGCCATCCGGCTCAGGTAAAAGTACTTTCCTCAGGTGCTTAAACCGTCTGGAGGAACCTACGGCAGGAAAAATTTTTTTTGAAGGCGTTGACATTACGGACCCCAAAACAGATATTGACCGTCACCGCCAGAAGATGGGAATGGTGTTCCAGCAGTTTAACCTGTTCCCGCATATGACTATCATGAAAAATCTGACCATTGCCCCCACAAAGCTTCAGGGAAAAAGTCAGGAGGAAGCAGAAGAAACAGCAATACAGCTTCTAAAAAGAGTCGGCCTGGCTGACCGGGCCGACGCCTACCCAAGCCAGCTTTCCGGCGGTCAGAAGCAAAGAATTGCCATAGTCCGCTCCCTGTGCATGAAGCCTGATGTGATGCTGTTTGACGAGCCCACATCGGCTTTAGATCCGGAGATGGTGGGCGAGGTATTAAGCGTTATGCGCGATCTGGCAGAAGAAAAGATGACCATGGTAGTGGTAACCCATGAAATGGGCTTTGCCAGAGAGGTGGCAACCAGGGTTATGTTTATGGATGGAGGATACTTCGTGGAAGAAAACGAGCCCGGAGAATTTTTCGGGCACCCGAAAAACGAACGCCTGAAAAATTTCCTGAGCAAGGTCCTTTAACAAAACTAGCTTAACATTCCCCCGGCCATTCCGCTTAAGACACACATGACCAGAACGGTGGCAATATGAAGGGGATCTCCCGTGATGCTGCCATCCTGAAAAAAGGACATGAGAAAGAGAAAAGCAAAATAAAGCCCGCCGGTGAGGAGTCCCCAGAAAAACCGGCGGGTTTTCTGAGCCTTGCCGGCAAGAAAGCCGCCAGTGAGACAGGAGGCAATATACACTCCATTGACTCCCATATTTACCTGGCTTTCCGGAAGACGGAATTTGAAAAGAACAAAAGCCAGTCCGGCCAGAAGAATGCCGGAAATTATGTAGGTGATAATCAGCGTGCGTACTACGCGCCAGATTTTTTGGCTAATCATGAACCCGCTCCTTTCCTGATAAAATCAGCCTGTTTGATAAAGAATATTCACCGCACCCTCAAATTATCCCTATTGCAACTTGGAAATTGATATGGTATAATGTCGCCAGACATTATACCTAAAACCATCAGGAGGACTAAAAATATGAAACATGTTAAAACCTTAAGCTCCGGCACATTAAAGAACAGCATGAAAAAGGGCGGCTGCGGCGAGTGCCAGACATCCTGTCAGTCTGCATGTAAGACATCCTGTACAGTTGGAAACCAGAGCTGCGAAAACAGCAATCGCTAATGGAAGGGCTTCGGACAATCAGAAGTTTTTAAAAGGACCCCTACGGTCGTATGATTGTAGGGGCTATTGCTGTCACATGGAATTTTCAAAATTTAATCCAAGCTAGGAGAATTGTTTTGATACATCAGTACATTAATAACGGATATTACATTGTTCTGGATGTAAACAGCGGTTCGGTCCATTCCACAGATGCCCTTCTATATGATGTAGTAGAGGCTCTGGCGCCTAATGTCCCCGATATGGAACATCCGGCTCCCCTTACAGAGGATCAGAAATCCTGTGTCTTTAACACTCTCTCCTCCAGATATACAGAGGAAGACCTTCTGGACGCTCTTTCCGATGTTCAGGAGTTAATTGATGCAGAAGAACTGTTTACGGCAGATATTTATAAAGATTACGTGGCAGACTTTAAAAAGCGCCAGACTGTGGTCAAGGCCCTTTGTCTCCATATTGCCCACGACTGTAATCTGGCTTGCCGGTACTGCTTCGCCGAAGAGGGCGAGTACCATGGCCGCCGGGCCTTAATGAGCTTTGAGGTGGGGAAAAAGGCTCTGGATTTTCTCATTGCCAATTCCGGAAACAGGATTAATCTGGAGGTGGACTTCTTTGGAGGTGAGCCTCTTATGAACTGGAATGTGGTAAAGGAGCTTGTGGAATACGGCCGTTCTCAGGAAAAGGAACACAATAAAAAGTTCCGTTTCACCCTGACCACCAACGGAGTCCTTTTAAATGATGAAATTATGGACTTCTGCAACAAAGAAATGAGCAATGTGGTTCTAAGCCTGGACTGAAGAAAGGAAGACAACGACAGAATGCGCCCCTTCCTCAATGGAACCGGCAGCTATGACTTAATTGTTCCAAAATTCCAGAAATTTGCAAAATTACGCGGAGAAAAAGACTACTTTGTCCGCGGAACTTTTACCAGAAATAACCTGGATTTTTCTCAGGACGTGCTGCATTTTGCTGATCTGGGCTTTGATAAGCTTTCCATGGAACCAGTGGTGGCATCTCCGGATGAGCCCTACTCCATTCGTGAGGAGGACCTGCCTGAGATCATGGAGGAGTATGATAAGCTGGCAAAGGAATTTGTTAAACGGGAAAAGGAAGGCCGGGGCTTTAAATTTTTCCACTTTATGATTGATTTGAACCAGGGACCCTGTGTGGCCAAGCGTCTTTCCGGATGCGGTTCGGGAACAGAATATCTGGCCGTTACCCCCTGGGGTGATTTTTATCCATGTCATCAGTTCGTGGGGATGGAAAATTTCCTCCTGGGGAATGTGGAGGAAGGAATCGTAAACACTGCGGTGCGGGATGAATTCAAGCTCTGCAATGTATATGCCAGGGAAAAGTGTAAGGACTGCTTTGCAAGATTCTACTGCAGCGGCGGCTGTGCCGCCAATTCCTACAATTTCCACGGCAAAATCACGGATGCTTATGATATCGGCTGCGCGATGCAGAAAAAGCGCATCGAGTGTGCCATTATGATAAGGGCGGCTCTGTCAGAATAAGGGACGCCGTCTCGAAATATTTAAAAAGTTAAGGAGAAAGAGAATCATGAAGAGCAACAAAGGAAAGGGCCTTCTCTTCCTTTTGGGCCTCCTCGTTGTCATTGGTATTTTCGGATACTTCGGATACGATACGCTCCAGAAGAGTAAGCTTATTACCGATGAGAACGGCGTGACCTCTCAGGAAGGCGGCATTAAGCTGGGCCTGGATCTGGCAGGCGGTGTCAGTATCACCTATCAGGCAAAAGAGGCAAACCCCAGTGCTGAGGATATGTCTGATACTCAGTACAAGCTTCAGCAGAGAGTGCAGACATACAGTTCTGAGGCTGAGGTTTATCAGGAAGGCGGCAACCGTATTAATATTGATATTCCGGGCGTTTCCGATGCGAACAAAATTTTGGAAGAGCTTGGTAAGCCCGGCTCTCTGCTGTTTTTAGATGAGAACATGCAGACCGTACTGGAAGGAACCGATGTGGCATCTGCCACTCCCATGATCTATAAGGATCAGCAGACTGGTTCCAATAACTATGAGGTTGCCCTTACGTTTACCGATGAGGGAGCACAGAAGTTTGCTGAAGTAACAGCGGCTAATGTGGGAAAACGAATTGCTATTGTTTATGACGGTGTTGTTTATTCCAACCCCACTGTTCAGGCAGCCATTACAGGCGGCCAGGCATCCATTACCGGAATGGAATCTTATGAAGAGGCGGACCGCCTTGCGGCCACCATCCGTATCGGTTCTTTGTCTCTGGAGCTGGAAGAGCTCCGTTCCAATGTGGTTGGCGCAAAGCTTGGTCAGGAGGCCATTGCCACCAGCTTAAAGGCCGGTGCCATCGGCTTTGCCATCGTATGTGTGTTTATGATCATCGTTTACCTGATTCCGGGTCTTGCGGCATCCATCGCGCTGTGCTTGTATGTGGCGCTGATGCTGATTCTGCTGGCAGCCTTTGAGGTAACACTCACATTGCCGGGTATTGCAGGTATTATCCTGTCTATCGGCATGGCTGTGGATGCCAACGTTATTATTTTCACACGTATTAAAGAAGAAATCGGTCTTGGAAAAACTGTTAAATCAGCTATCAAG
>CANRXD010000202.1 GCA_947643685.1 uncultured Clostridium sp.
AAAGGCATAATTTCTTTTTTGTATATGTACCGCAGGAAAAAGGTACTGAAGGCAAGGGAGAAGATTTCGGCCAGTGGGAAAGCCAGCCATACGCTTTGGAGGCCGCCGAGTTTTGAAAATATGAAGGCTGCCGGAAGCAGTACCACAAGCTGGCGGAATACGGAAACCCAAAGGCTTAACATCCCATGGCCAAGGGCCTGAAACAGGGAGGAGCAGACAATACAGTAGCCTGCAAATAAAAAGCTTATGGAGATGCATCTCAGGGCAGGAACTCCGATCGTGAGCATATGGTCAGAGGCATTGAAAATCATTAAAAGCCTGTCAGGGATGAGCTGAAAAACAGCCAGACCTGCCAGCATGATGGAAACGGCATAGACGATGGCAAGTTTTAAGGTTTCCACAATGCGGTCCGGCCTGGAAGCGCCGAAGTTGTAGGCAATAATGGGGACCGTACCATTGTTAAGGCCGAATACCGGCATGAATACAAAGCTCTGGAGCTTAAAATAGACGCCGAATACGGCAGTTGCCGTGGAGGAAAAGGCAATGAGGATCTTATTGAGCCCGAAAGTCATAACGCTTCCGATAGAGGCCATAATGATGGAAGGAATGCCGACGGAGTAAATATGGCCTATGATTTCCATTTCCGGCAGGAAGCCTTTAAGCTTTACTGTGATTTCATGGTTTTTCGCCTGATTTAAGACAAAGCCCAGAAGCATGGCAAGGATTTGGCCGAATACTGTGGCGGCAGCGGCTCCTGCCACCTCCAGCCTTGGAAAACCAAACAGCCCGAAAATAAGGATCGGGTCAAAAATGATGTTTAAAATGGCGCCGGTTCCCTGGATAATCATGGAATAAAAGGTTTTTCCCGTGGACTGCATCAGCTTTTCAAAGGCAATTTCCCCGAACAGGCCGAAAGAACAGATTGTGCAGATCTGCAGATAGACAGTTCCGCATTCTACAATTTCGGGGATGTCTGTCTGAAGCAGGAAATATTGCCTGGCGAAAAAAAGGCCAAAGAGGGCAAAGGCAATGTAACTGACAGCCGCCAGGAACAGGGCGTTGCTTGCAATGCGGTTGGCGCGCTCATAATTTTTTTCTCCCAGACTTCTGGAAAGGGCGGCGTTGACACCGACACCGGTTCCTGTGGCCACAGCAATCATCAGATTCTGGGCCGGAAAAGCCAGGGAAACGGCGGTTAATGCATTTTCGCTGACCTGGGCTACAAACATGCTGTCCACCACATTATAAAGAGCCTGAACCAGCATGGACAGCATCATGGGGATGGACATGGACAGAATCAGCTTATTGACGGGCATGACGCCCATTTTATTTTCACTTGTCATAGGTATTCGCTCCTTTTGAAAAATGGTCATGAATGGCATTATATAGCATGATGCGACATTAGTCAACAGCTCCTGCGGTTTGATTTGACAAAACCCGGGGGCTGTTTTATGATGGAAACAGTGACAGCTGCTCAGGGGTTTTCTGAATTGCTGTAAACAATGGTAACCGTTCAGGGCCATCTGAACGGTTGCAAACAGAGTGCTCAAATAATGATACAGGATATTGGAGTACATAAATTTGATTTGTCCTACAAACAGCCGGGGGCCAGAGATGAAGATTATGTTTTATATATGAAAAGCAATAAGACACTTCTCAGGAAGGGGAAGAGGGGGAACTACGAGATTCCCCGTTTTCAGGACTTTCCCATGGAAAAGAAGCGTCTTATGGCAGAGGCGTATTATTTGTTTTCCATTGATGGAACCGGTTATTTTTATGTGCGGGAAATGCTTCAGGGAGAGGAGAACGGATATGAGTTCTGTCCCACCTCTGCATTCCGGAAAATGGTGCCGGGCTATCAGGCATTTGCCGGAATTACAGCCACGCAGCTTCACCGCTGGAAGGAGAGCCGAAGGTATTGCGGGTGCTGCGGCCATGAGACAGAAGACAGTAAGGAGGAGCGGGCTCTGGTTTGTCCTCATTGCGGGCAGATAGAATATCCGAAAATCTCCCCGGCGGTGATTGTGGCAATTACTGACGGAGACCGGCTTATTTTATCGAGATATCGTGTCAATAATAATCCCTACCGGGGATATGCGCTGATTGCCGGGTTTGTGGAGATCGGTGAGACCTTTGAGGATACGGTGCGCCGGGAAGTTATGGAGGAAGTGGGACTTAAGGTGAAGAACATCCGCTATTATAAGAGCCAGCCCTGGGCGTTTTCCGATACGGACATGATTGGATTTTTTGCGGAGCTGGACGGCGATGATACGATCCGCCTTCAGGAAGACGAGCTTTCCGAGGCAGGATGGTATCACCGGGATGAGATTCCTGACGAGACTCTGCTAAACAGTATCGGAAGCGAACTTAAAATGGTATTCAAATACGGAAGTATGGAAAAATTTTATGAGGCTACGGGAACACGGCCGGAGTGTGAGTAAACAGGAATACGTTCACGAATTCCGGCAAAAATCCAGAAATTCTTTAAGGGTGTCGGACATATCCTGGGAATGGTAGGCAAAACCGATGATCCGTCTGGGGATGGGAACCTCCAGAGGAACTTCAATTAAGGTGCCGTCAGATAAATCG
Organism: uncultured Clostridium sp.; assembly: GCA_947643685.1. Classification (GTDB taxonomy): domain Bacteria; phylum Bacillota; class Clostridia; order Lachnospirales; family Lachnospiraceae; genus CANRXD01. The sequence continues at coordinate 2,590 of CANRXD010000202.1, forward strand.
TTTGTGATGAAATCTTCGATGACGCAGGCGATTCCGAGGCCGATTCTCGCAAATTCAATCAGGAGAGTCATGTCAGTAACTTCTAAAAGCTGGTTTACTTCGATTTGATTATCTGCCAGATAGGAGTCCACATGCTTCCGGCTCATATTGCTGCGGTCCAGGAGAATGATGTTTCCGGTTTGAAAAATATTCGGGCTGGCGCCTTCCCGAAGCAGCAGGTTTTCCATATAGGACGGGGTGCAGACAAATCCGTCCCGGATTTCCATAACAGGGGAAAAGGTGAGTCCCTTTTTTGTTTTTGGCTCCGCCACAAGGCCGATGTCGATTTTTCCGGCCTCCAGCATTTCCAGGGTATGAATCGTAGACTGACTTTCAATGGAGATATTTACATGGGGGTACTTTTCCACAAAGCCCTTCAGGTATGGGAGAAGTACATACTTGCAGAGCGTATTGCTGACTCCGATTTTTAAATTCCCGATGTGAAAATCATGGATACGTTTTAACTCCTTTTCTCCCCGGTTAATGGCCTCGAAGGCAGTGCTTATATGCTGAAACAGGATATTGCCTTCACGGGTGAGCTGGACGCCGCGGGAATTCCGGTTAAATAACCTGGTATTTAAGTTTTCTTCCAGCTTGCCGATAGCCTTGCTGATAGCCGGCTGGCTGATATATAATTCCTTTGCAGCCCTGGAGATATTTCCACAACGTGCTACTTCATAAAAAATACGATATTGGGAAAGATGCTGTTCCATTTTATAACTCCCCTTCATACTTGTTATTCATAATATGTATTTCTATTATAGTAAAACTTATGCTAAAATGTCAATACAATAAATACTTACAGTCCGCAGGGCGGGGAAAACCGGGCGAAAACAGACGTCAAGCTGGCTTGTAAGGCGGATTTCGCCCGTTTTTCCCCATCGGGCGGATGCCCTGGAGAGGAGAATGTTATAAATGGGAATGACAATGACGCAGAAAATTTTAGCTGTTCATGCAGGACTTCCTGTGGTGGAGGCAGGACAGCTGATTGAAGCGAATTTGGATATGGTGCTGGGAAATGATATCACTTCCCCGGTGGCTATCAATGAAATGAAAAAAATGAAGGACCAGACAGTTTTCGATAAGGAAAAGATCGCTCTGGTTATGGATCATTTTATCCCCAATAAGGATATTAAATCCGCGGAGAACTGCAAATGCTGCCGCGACTTCGCAAATGCCAATGAGATTGTGAATTATTTTGATGTGGGAAATATGGGAATCGAGCATGCGCTGCTGCCGGAGAAGGGACTTGTGACAGCCGGTGATGCTGTAATCGGCGCAGACTCTCATACCTGTACCTATGGCGCTCTGGGTGCATTTTCCACAGGCGTGGGAAGCACGGATATGGCAGCCGGAATGGTGACAGGGAAGGCATGGTTCAAGGTTCCGTCTGCACTGAAGTTTGTGCTTACAGGAAAACCGTCCAAATGGATCAGCGGTAAGGATGTGATTCTTCATATTATCGGCATGATCGGCGTGGACGGCGCTTTATATAAATCCATGGAATTTACGGGAGACGGAATTGAACATTTATCCATGGACGACCGTTTCACTATCTGCAACATGGCCATCGAGGCCGGCGGAAAGAACGGAATTTTCCCGGTGGATGAAAAGACCGTACAATATATAAAGGACCATGGAAACAAGCCCTATAAGGTGTATGAGCCGGATGAGGACGCGCAGTATGACGCTGTTTATACCGTTGATCTTTCTGCCTTAAAGCCCACGGTCTCCTTCCCACACCT
>CANRXD010000203.1 GCA_947643685.1 uncultured Clostridium sp.
GTATTCCGTGGAAAAATCAGGCGCATAGAGCCTGGAATCAGCATATCCGTTTTCTTCCCGGGTCCCTAAGACATCTCCGATAAAAATCATGGCTGTCTTTTTTATCCCCTCCTTCTCTGCTGTCTCTGCCAGAGTGGAAACGGTGCAGCGGATTTTTTTTTCTTCCGGCCAGGTGGCCTTATAGACAATGGCCGCAGGGGTGTCCTTCGGATATCCGGCCAGCCGGAGCTCCTCTTCCATTTCCGTAAGAAGCCCGGCGCTTAAAAACACAGCCATGGTGGCATGGTGGGCGGCCAGGGAGCGGAAACTTTCCCTTTCCGGCACTGCCGTTCTCCCCGCCATTCTGGTGATGATCACTGTCTGGGAAACCTCCGGCAGCGTAAGTTCCGCATGGAGACTGGCGGCCGCGCCGCAAAAGGAGCTGACTCCGGGACACACCTCATAAGAAATCCCCTTCCCATCCAGAAGGTCCATCTGCTCCCTGACTGCGCCGAAAATTGACGGATCCCCTGTGTGAAGGCGGACGGTCATTTTCCCTTCGGCCTCCGCCTGCTCCATAACCGCAATCACCTCCGGAAGCGTCATTTTTGCACTGTTATAAATCCTGCATCCTTCCTTTGTCTCCGAAAGAAGCTCCGGATTTACCAGGGAGCCCGCATAAATCACCACATCCGCCGCTTTTAACAGCCGCTCTCCCCGCACTGTGATCAGATCCTTTGCGCCGCTTCCTGCCCCCACAAAATGTATCATTCCATGCCCCTTTCTTATTTCTATTCAATCACAATTTCCATTCCCGTATAAATCTGCTCTGCACGGTCTCCCAGCTCGCCCTTTAAAAGCTCCATGGCCCTCTGCCCGGTACAGTGGCCGGTATACACCTTCTCAATTCCCGTCTCACGGATGCGCCCGGCAAGTCCGAGCACCTCCTCATCAGAGGAGCGAAACAGGTGAAGGCCGCCAATGAGTCCGTATATCTTCTTTCCCGGAAACGTCTTTTCCACTTCCCGGATAATATTGTCGGCGCCGCCGTGGGAACAGCTGTTGAAAATCACCAGTCCCTTTTTCGTGTCAAACAAAAGACTCTGCTCATGGGCGAAGGAATCCGGCCTCCAGGTATGCCCTTCCTTTACATACATGCCAGCCTTTTTCCCGATTTTTTCAAGCCCCGGAGTTTTGTGGGGCAGCAGCACCACCCCCGGAACCACCTCATAATCTCCATCCACATACACGATCCGGTCAGCAAAGGTTTTAAGACATCCCTCCCGGATTCCAATATACTTTTTAAACAGGAAGTTTTTCTTTCTGTAACAGTTTTCTTTTGTTCCTGCCCGCAGATAAAATTTCGCGGCCCGGTTTCGCGAGAAAAACTCCTCCAGTCCGTCTGCATGGTCATAGTGGGCATGGGACAGAACTCCAAATTCCACATCGGCCAGGGAAATTCCCATGCTGTCCGCGTTCTCTGCGAACACACCTGTGGTCCCTGTATCCAGAAGAATTTTATGACCGTCATATTCTATATACACCGCCAGCCCCCACTCGGCTTTCCATTCATTTTTCGTGATATTGTCCACCAGTATTCTTGCGATCATGCGGCTCCTTTCCGGGCTTTGCCCCTCTTCCTTTTGCGGCTCACTGCCAGTCTCCCGATCCTGGTACTGCCTTGCTCTGACACAAATATCAGGCACTGCTATTCACCGTTATCTCCGCAAGACAGTACTAAAAACTCCTCCAATATTTTCACAAAAGCCTCCAGTCCCCCCTGGTCTTCTTTGGAAAAGCGGTCTAAAACCGGGCTGTCAATATCGAGGACTCCATAGAGAGCGCCGTTTTTATAAACCGGTACCACGATCTCAGAATTTGACGCACAGTCGCAGGCAATATGTCCGGGGAATTGATGGACATCAGGTACAAGCTCTGTCTCACCTTTTAAGGCGGCAGTTCCGCAGACACCTTTTCCCATGGCAATTTTCGTACAGGCCGGCTTCCCCTGAAACGGACCAAGCACCAGCTGTCCGTCCAGGTACAGATAAAATCCCGCCCAGTTTATCTCTTCCATAGAGGTATATAAAAGGGCCGACGCATTGGCCAGATTTGTGATTTCATAGGACACATCCTCCGCCAGGGCCCGCATCTGGCTGCATATCAGCTCATAATCTGTTTTTTTCATCCTGCTTTTCCCCCTCTTCTTTCACAGCCGCTTTCATAAGCTCCTCTGCATTTTCTGTGGCTCCCAGAAGCTCTCCCTCCGGGTCAAAAAGCATCACTCCTGTTTTTAGGGAGTCCGAAGCCCTCCGTTTCATATAACCGTCAATCCTCCCGCAGAGAACTTCCATGGTTTTATTCAAAAGCCCTGTCTCCCGTAAAAAAGAGAGAGCTTCCTCTGTGGTGTTGGCCTTCTGGATGGCGCAAAGTACCTGGCGGTCCGCCCCCGCCGTAAGTCCACAGGAAAGCAGCGTATCCATCCGCCCGTCTCCCTCTCTGGAATGGGTGTTCATGATGCCGTTTCCAAGCTTCACAAGCTTTCCGGGATGACCCGCCAGGACAATCCCCGAAAAGCCCAGTTCCCCGGCCATGTCAATGGATTTTCCGACAAAATTGCTGATGATGACCACAGGAGGAGTCTGTTTCGTTCCCAGATATTGTTTTATAAAATTTTCACCCATGTTTCCGGGCGCCAGGATGGCATAGCGCCTCCCCTCCGCCCGCAGAACCTGCATGTGGGCGCGGATGGTGTCTGTCAGGGCCTCCTCGCTCATGGGCTCCACAATCCCGCTGGTACCTAAAATAGAGATTCCCCCTTCTATTCCAAGAACCGGATTGAAGGTCCTTTTTGCCGCTTCCTCCCCTCCGGGAACGGAAATGATCACCTTTGCATCCCCTTCATAGCCATATTCCTCCAGAACTTCTCTCACCGCCTCAGAAATCATGGCCCGGGGAACGGAATTGATGGCAGAAGCTCCCACCGGCTGATCAAGGCCCGCCTTTGTCACACGGCCCACACCGGGTCCTCCTTCTATGAAAACCCGGAGGAAGCCCCGCCGTCCGAAAGGCATCCCAGAAGCTTCACCGAAGCGGTGATGAAAAGCCCGTCCGTCACATCATAATCGTCTCCCGCGTCCTTTTTTACGGCGCAGGACGCCCATCCGTCTTCCTTATGACAGTCCGCAGGAAAAGCCCTGATTCTGGTCCCCTTCGGCGTCACGATTTCTTCCTCTTTTTTCCAGATTCCGGCGGCCAGCCGGAAAGCCGCGGCCTTTGCGGCCAGAGCCGCGCAGGTCCCTGTGGTATAACCGCAGCGCAGTTTCTTTTTATCTTTATAAACAAATGTCTCCACGCTTTCGTTCCTCTAAAACCGCCCTCAGGATCCCGTCAGCCGTATAATCTTCTGCCACGAGACTGTCTGTGATACCAAATTCCTCCAGGACCTTTGCCGTCACAGTCCCGATACAGACCGCCTTAAGCCCCGTTTGAAACAGCTTTCTCTTTTCCTTTTCCTGATTCTTAAAGAATCCCCTGACCCCGGAACCGCTCTCAAATGTTACATACTTAAGGGCCGAAAGCCGGCCGGCCGGAACCTCTTCCACAGCAATATCATAAACCGGAAGATCGGTAAAGCCAAGTCCTGCCTCCGTAAGGCAGTCCGTAAGGGCCTTTGAACCCTGTCTGGCCCTTGGTATGAGAATCCGTTCTGTATTTTTAACCTGTCTGCAAAGTCCTTTTGCCAGGGCCTTTGTGGTATATTCCTCCGGCATATAGTCCGCATGAATGCCATAGGTTTTTAAAAAATCCCGGGTTCCTGTTCCCACAACGGCAAATTTAAGGCCTGCCAGAGTCCGTACATCCACCTGACATTCTTCCATGGCATCAAAAAACATCCGGACCCCGTTACGGCTTGTGAATACCACCCACCGGAAAGCAGAAAGGCCTCCGACGGCCTTTAATAACTCCTCTTTCCCGCAGGGAACCACACGGGAAACCCCTGCCCGGACAATGTCTGCCCCCATGACGGAAAGCTTTGCGGAAAGCTTTTCAAAAATCCCGTCAGTCCCAGTAATTCCAATGGAAACTCCGGCTAACGGCCCCTCCTTTTCAAAACGCATATGAAACGCGGCCGTCTGACCTACCACAATAATTCCCGGGGAGGAAAGCCCCGCCGTCCGGACGGCCTTTGGAAGATCCTTAAGAGCCGCACGCACGCACCGTTCTTCCGGAAGCGTTCCATCGGTCACCACGGCCGCCGGCGTGTCCGGCGCCTTTCCATATTCCAGAAGCCGTTTCACAATTTCCTCCAGATTTGACAGTCCCATGAGAAAAACAAGAGTTCCCGAAAGCCTGGCATATTGGGAAAACCCTTCGGGCACC
>CANRXD010000204.1 GCA_947643685.1 uncultured Clostridium sp.
ATTTCCATAATTTCCCCCCCCCCTTGATTCTACTATTTATTATACACACTGCATGGCAATTTTCCAAGCAATTTGTAACAGTTCAGCCATTTCTGTGGTATCCCCACTTTAAGTTGTGATGCAGGCCGGAAAATGGTATACTGTCTGATGACAGTATACCCTCTTTCTGAAAGGAGATTTACCCCCATGATTTCATATGAAAAATATAAATCCCTCTTCCATGACTATGCCAGCCGATACGACAAATCCGATGGCCGTGTGGAATTGAAAATCATTCATACCGAAGCCGTTGTTTCCATCATGGACAAAATCTGTGAACAGCGTCATCTGCCGGAACACACCCGTGCGCTTTCTTTCCTGTGCGCTCAGTTCCACGACATCGGCCGTTTTGAGCAGCTGAAGCAGTTCAATACCTTCCTGGATCATATCAGCGTAAACCATGCCGCTTTAAGCTGCAGTATTCTGGAAGAAAACAAGATTTTAGATGAACTTCCGGAAAATGATAAAAGAAAAATTCTCATTGCCATCGAAAATCATAATAAGCTTGAAATTGACTCCTCCGTGTTTTCTGCCATTAAAGACGCCCGGGACCCCCAGACCCTTGAGGATGCCCGGGAGTGTCTGGAATTATGCAGGCTCATTCGCGATGCTGACAAATGTGATATTTTCCGTGTTTTCGCCATGGAGGATATGAATGATGTCATAGGTGTCCCTGAGGAATCCTTGGTTTCTGAAACCATCTCCCCGGCAGTTCTCTGTGCCATACGGGAACGCCGCTCTGTGGACAAGACCATACGCAAAACCCATCTGGATTATTGGATTAGTTTTCTTGGCTATTTCTTTGATATGAATTATCCGGAAAGCATAGAAATTGCCCGCTCGCAGGGATATTACCGGATGCCTTTTGAACGGACCGCTTTTACAAGCCCGGAAACAAAAGCCCAGATAGCCGAAGTTTTTACAGTCCTCGAAGATTACATGAACCATTTTTCTGGTATCAGAGGTGTTCCCAAAATCCTCTTTGATTTTTTTAAATGCCACCCTTCCCTGGCTCTGGCTTTTTCCGGCGGCACCGACTCGGCATATCTTTTATATGCAGCCACAGCCTGTGGATGTGATATTCATGCCTATTACGTTTCCACGCCGTTCCAGCCGGCCTTTGAGCTTTCTGATGCCAGATGCCTTGCCGATTCACTTAATGCCAGAATGACGGTTCTTCCTTTTAATGTATTGGAAAACAAAACTGTGAAAAAGAATCCGGAAGACCGCTGCTATCATTGCAAAAACGAAATTTTCAACCACATTCTGAAAGCTGCCGCCTCTGACGGATATAAGGAAATCGTTGATGGTACCAACGCCTCCGATGATGCCGGAGACCGTCCGGGCATGCGAGCCTTAAAGGAGCTTAATATCCTTTCTCCCCTTCGGGAATGCGGCATAACAAAAAAGGCACTCAGGGCTTATTCCCGGGATGCCGGACTGTTTACCTGGAATAAGCCGGCCTATGCCTGCCTGGCCACCAGAATTCCCTGCGGAATTGAGATTCAGTCCGAAATCCTTCAAAACGTGGAGTGGGCTGAAAGCCAGCTTTCTTCCATGGGCTTTGAGGACTTTCGCGTGCGGGTATTCCCGGAGCCGTCCGGAAATGCCGGAACTTTTGCTGCCAGGCTCCAAATCGCCGGGCATCAGCTTCCCCTCCTGATGGAACGGAGGGCAGAAGTTTTTTCTCTCTTAAAAGAACGGTTTGGCAGCGTTCTTCTGGACCTGGAAACCAGAGCTTCTTCCCTTTAATAAATCTGTATAACCGTTCAGACAATCTCCGAACGGTTATGGCTCACAGCTGTTTAGCACCCTTTCTCCATTGTAAAGACGGTCTCATAATATTCATTGAGCCATGCAATGGCCTCTTTCAGACCTTCCTGACTGAATGCAAAGTCATGGGAGGTCTTTTTCTCATCGTCTGTCACCGCAAAGTTAAAAGGCCCCGGCCAGACCGTGGACCGGATTTTATCTCCTTCTTCGCTGCTGCTTTTTTTTATCAAAAAATTCATACCTTTGTGGCTTCCTGTGAATACCGTCTTTTTTAAATATGGTATGGAAATCATGCCATCCAGATCAATCACTTTTTTCACACCTCCGCGTCAAAATTAGTCACGGTTCACGGGGAACATCTTCTTGTTTGGTTTTCATGCTCCATGAACTGCAAGGAAAATTATAACACTTTTTCTCTTTTCTGCCTATTGTAAATTCCCCAGTATCTAAGTATACTAAAATTATTCATGTAGCAGTTCAGATTCCCTCTGAACCGTTACTTATTAGCTGCTGTTCGCGGGAGGACGTCATGACTGCCATATTTCTTGCACCGCTGTACCTTATATTGAATGGTTACATTTTACTCTGGCTTTATTCCTGGGCCGAAGCCCTTTTTCATGGATTTCGCTCCCCCTGGTTCAGGATTCCTGCTGCCATCCTCTATCTCTTTTTCTCCCTGACCCCCTTAACGGGCCTTTTGATCACCAGAAACCCTTTCCATCGTATTCTTAAAATACTGGGAAATTACTGGCTGGGGACACTGGAATATGTGCTACTGTTCGTCCTGCTTTTTGATGCCATCCGCCGTATCACCGGACATTCCTTTCTGATTCGCTATCGTTACCCTTCCATGCTTCATGCGTGGCCCAAAAGTCTTTTGCTGTTCGGCTGCCTGGCCGTTTTTCTGGTATGTTCCTTAAGCTTATATGGAATCATACATGCCAAAAATATCAGGGTGCGGCATTACCCGGTTACCCTTTATAAGCCCTGCAGACTTTCCGGTCTTAAAATTGCCCTGATTGCCGATCTTCATTTAGGCTATAACTCCACCGAGCGCCACATAAAAAGAATTGTGGAAGCCATCAATCAGGAGAAGCCGGATCTTGTCTGTATTGCCGGGGACTTTTTCGACAATGAATACGAAGCCATAAAAAATCCGGAAACCCTGGCCGAACTTCTTGCTTCTCTGAAAAGCACCTATGGAACCTATGGTTGTTTTGGCAACCACGATGTCAGTGAAAAAATCCTTGCGGGATTTACTTTTCCCCACCGGGAGAGACTGAGCCGGGATCAGCGTTTTATGGACTTTTTGGATTCTGCGGATATCCGCGTTTTAGAAGATGAGACTATCGTTCTCTCGGACAGCTTTTATCTCTCCGGCAGGAAAGATCCGGATATGGCAAAAAAAGAAGCGGATACCAGGCTTTCTTATGATACCCTGACCCATGAACTGGACCAGTCTTTCCCCATTATCGTTATGGACCATCAGCCACGGGAGCTTGCGCTGGGAGAAGCTGCCGGAGCTGATCTCATTCTTTCCGGTCATACCCATGGCGGCCAGATGTTTCCTGCCAGTCTCTTTATGCCCCTTTTCTGGGAAAATCCATGGGGCATTAAAAAAGCAGGCTCCATGACCTCTGTGGTCACTTCCGGCGCCGGAGTCTGGGGCCCGGCCATGCGGATAGGATCCGATTGTGAAATTGTTATTTTGGATGTGGCCTTTCGCCCGGAACCGTGATAAGATAGGAGATGGAAAACCTCAGTCTAAATCAGGAAAGGGAAAAAAACATGAAAAAATTTATCCGGTCCCTTGTGGACACTTACGAAGAACAGCTAAAAGAAATCCGTCATCATCTTCATGAAAATCCGGAGCTTTCTTTCGAGGAATATAAAACAGCTCAGTATATCCGCGAAACTCTGACCCAGATGGGGATCTCCCTCCAGGAGGGGATAACAGGCACCAGTACCGTGGGCATTCTTAAAGGCACAGTGCCCGGACCCTGCATCGCCTTCCGCGCGGATATTGATGCTCTTCCGGTAAATGAAACCAATGATCTTCCCTATAAGTCCAAAACACCTGGTGTTATGCATGCCTGTGGTCATGATACCCACACGGCATGTCTCCTGGTATTTGCAAAAATACTTTCTTCCCATCAGGTAGTGGTCCGGTGAACCTTTAAATTCATCTTCCAGGCGGCGGAAGAAAAGCTTCCGGGAGGTGCGAAAGCACTCTGTGCCGACGGTGCCATGAAGGATGTGGATATGGTACTTGGCTTCCATTGCTCTTCTTCTTTTCCATTGGGAACCGTTGCAGTCTGCCGGGGAGCCACTTCCGCCGCCATTGGTATTTATGAAATTAAAATCCAGGGTAAAGGCGGCCATGGAAGTTCCCCCCACAATGCAAAAAATCCTGTTCCGGTTGCCTGTATGGTAGGTTCCGCCTTGAACCAGATTCTGGCTGAAAAAAAGGACCCCACAGAGGGCGGCGTGCTCACGGTTTCCTATATAAACGGCGGTCAGTATCCCAACATCATCACTGAAACAGTA
>CANRXD010000205.1 GCA_947643685.1 uncultured Clostridium sp.
TATCTCCCCAGTTCAGAAGCTTAGCAAAGCTTCTCTGGCTAAGTCCATACTGCTCACGTATCTTCTAAATCTCTTCCGGAAGAAGCAGCTTATGTTTTCTGCGGTATCCGTTATATGCCCGGACTAACGTGGCGTTATCCAGCTCCTCCGAATAAAACTCTTCCCCACACTCTGCACACACTAATACCTGTGCTTCGACCTCGATGGCCTCTCCACACACATCGTATACTTCATTTTTTGTAATTATCCTCGTTTCAACTTCTTTTCCGCATTCTCCACAATATCTTTTCATCGACGCTGCCCCCTTTCCTAAGCAAAATCATCCCCGTGAAAACCAAGGCACTTGAGAATATCCTCTCCGTTCTCCTGCGTGATCTTAACCTTAACATAAAACTTCATTCCATCAATATTTTTCTTAAATTCCCATATATCTCCGGGATGATTCGGATCCAAATCCTGCTTAGGGCCTTTGTAGTAATCACCGGCAACCAGCCCTAAAATCTCATTCTTTGCATCGGTAATCGTAAGGCCGTGTTGCGCCAATGCCTGCATATTCTTTCTTCCCGGAACAAAATCATACTTTCCTGCAGACAGCAGCCTCTTTACTTCGGAAAGATAAACCACAATTTCTGACAGACTTGCCTGATTACTCACCCGGCCACCTCCCTGTACTTTACATTATACTCAAATATATCCTCTCGTCAAGAAAATGCGGTTATTTGACCGCATTTTTTATAACAGTTCAGACTTGCAAGGATTCCGAGGAAAAACGCGCTGAAACCTTGCTTTCATAAGCGTTTTTTCCCTGAAATCTTCATAAGGCAGACGCAGGCATCCCCATGCATGGCATCTGGCTGCGGACACATCTTTTCGAGACTCCCCACTACCGGAACTTCCGGCCTCCGCCCCCGTGGGAGCGTCCACTGGAGCTTCTGTGTACCGAAGAACGGCCTCCGGAAGAAAGACTCCGGCCTCCGGAGGAATGCCCCCCGCCGCTTCGATTCTGGGCGGACTGAATCACCCTCTGGGTCACATAGCTTCCGATTACCACATCTGTAAGCAGGTTTCCAAGGCGGAAAGAACTGTCCTTCCGGTAGGACAGGTTAAAATTGGCAGCCAGCCTCCCCGATTCGTCATGCATCCCATAGGACCATACCACAGAAAAGACGGCAGCGCCGCCGCAGACGGCCGAAACCACCAGAGCAAAGAGAACTTCATACCACTTGATGGAATGGTAGCGGCTTATCTGGCCTGTATCCACATCCTGATTAAACTGATCATCCGCGATTCCATTGTCATAGCAGATTTCCAGATCCTCCAGAAACACCCTGGCAGCGCCGTAAAAATCACCGTCTACCGCGTGTTCAAAGGTATCATCCAGAATGGTTTCCACCCGCCCGTCTGTCAGAAAACGAACCATTTTTCCTTCGGTGGAAATCCAGAGCTCCCCGTTTTCCAGATCAATTAAAAACAAGACGCCGTCATGGTTTTTTCCCACGCCAAGCCCCTGTTCCTCATAAAAATTATCGGCAAATTCCATGGCGGAATCCGGGTTTTCTTCTGTGGTCACAATGGCGGCATCCATGTTCATTTTTTCCCGCAAAGCCCCGAGGCTGTCTGAGAGTTTTGCAGTCTCTTCCTCATCGAACAGGCCTGCCATATCAAACACTCTGTTCTCTTCTGCAGCACAGGCTCTCCACGCGCCGGAAAAGAGAAAAACCAAAGTAAGAAAGCCGAATACTGCACCCTTTAACTGCTTCACAGGAACCAACCTCCTATCATTAAAATGGCGAATACAGGAAGAAATACCTCCAAAAACAGGCCTGCAAGCTTCCCTTTATCCACAGGAAGCTTTCCCCATATTTTCCCCGTCTGCCCGTTCATGGCAAAATAGTAAACCTTGTCTTTCTGCCTGTCCTTAGATGTAAGCACCCATACGGGGAGCAGGGCATACTGCCATCTGGCATTCCGGATGTGAGTTTCACTGTTCTTCACATTGATACTTGTGTAGCCGCTTATGGAAGATTTAAGCTGCTCCATCGTATAATTTTTCACCTCCAGTTCCGCATCTGCAGTAAAGCTCTCGCCGTCCATGTCCCGCTTTTCCGCCTGAAAACCGGATAAATAGCCCATCTGAAAAGGCAGCATCTTTTCCGTTTCAAAAGGCAGCACTCCTTCCACCAGCTCTCTGTTGGCTTTTAAAAGGGCATTTCTTGTGAGATTTTTGACATCCAGACATCCGGCCCGCTCCACCTGATATTTTTTATGCTCCGTAAACTGGATGTTTCCTGTGGTCCAGGTCCGGTTTTTCTCTGCGTCCGCATTAAGCTTTCCGTCCACCTGACAGCTATAAAGCAGATAGGGAAAATAGATTCCTGAAAGCTTCTCTATCTGATCTTTGGAATAAAAGGATTTTGGAACAAATTTCTTTTTCCCGATCCAGGAAAGAAATTTCTCCGTGGCACCCTTTTTATCTATGGAAAAGGGCAGCACATAGTCCGGCATGAATTCTCCCGAAAGCTTCCCGGAAAGAACCACCGGATTGTGGCAGTAATAGCAAAAAGTGGCCGCAGTGGTGGCATCGGTTACAATTTCCGCCCCGCAGCTTGGACAGGAGTACACGACGGCCCCGGGCTGGTCCCCGGCACTTTCCGGTTCCCCGGACTGGTCCCCGGTGCTTTCTGCTTCCCCGGACTGCTCCCCGGCGCCTTCCGTCCCTCCGGGCTGCCCTTTGGCGCTTTCCGCTTTCCCGGACTCTGCCTCATTCCGGGCCTTTTTCCGGGCCTCCTCTTCCTCCAGCCGTTTCATCTCCTCTTCTGTAAATTCCGAAAGGCAGAATTCACACTTGAAATTTCCGGAAGGCGGGTCAAACTGTAACCCGCCTCCGCAGTTGGGGCATTTATAAGACATCAACGCCATAATCGTTTCTCCTATTGTCTTGGTTTTCCACACTCAGAACAGAATTTTCCCGTATTCACGGTTCCACAGGAGCAGGTCCAGGAAGCAGGAGCCGGCTTTGGTGCTCCGCACTCAGAACAGAATTTCCCTGTATTCACCGTTCCGCAGGAACAGGTCCAGCTGCCGGATACCGGCTGAGACGAAGCCTCCCCCGGGACTCCCTGACCTGCTCCCCCATGCTGGCCCTGTGCTGCTCCATGCCGGTTCTGCTGCGCCGGTTCATACTGGCCCGCTGCTCCGTACTGGCCCTGCGCCGCTCCATACTGACCGCCCATCATCTGCATCTGCTGTGCGTTGGTGGCAGAAGCTGCTCCCATGAAGCCTCCTGCGCTCTGCATTCCCATGCCCACTCCCATGAAACCGGCCATGCTTCCGCCGGAATTGGATCCTGCGGCATTTAATCCTTCGGCAATCTGGCCCTGTACATAACCCTCACGGATGGTCGGGTCACTTAACATGGCGCCGCGGTTTCTGATATTGATTAACTTCTGGGATTCCTCATCATAGGAAATGCTGGCAATTCCAACCGCCTGGATTTCCATGCCGCGCATCTGGTTCCACTCTTCATCCAGCACATCGGCCATGTATTTTCCAAGCTCTCTTCCCTTGGACGCCACGAAGGAAATGCGGATTCCGTCGGCTGACATCTGGTTGATGGCCGTCTGGAAGGCCTCCAGATATTCATTTAAATACTGCTCATTGATCTCTCCGATATCCACATGATCCGCATTTTTCGGAATCACCTCGGAATAAAACCTCAGAGGATCTGTGATCTTAATGGAATAGGTTCCATGGGCTCTGAGGAACAGCTCCGCATTGTAAAAGCTGTCAAAATAGTTCACAGGAGTTCTGGTTCCAAATTTGATTCCCTTAATTTCCTGAAGGTTAATGTAATACACCTTCTGTTCCTTAAAAGTCTGTCCGCCATACCGGATTCTGTCAAAGGAATCTTTGAGAGCCTCTCCGAACTCTCCGTTAAACAGGGAGGGGGAAGATGAATTATTTACGGTATAGTACCCCTCTTCTGCCGTATAGTCCACCACCCTGCCGCCGTCCACCAGCATCATAAACTGGTTGGGATATACCCGGATTCTGGAACCGTTGGAAACCAGATTTTTCGTACCCTTGGTATTCTGTCCCCGTCTTGTCAGGACACCGGCCGAAAATACTGTGGATCCCCCCATGTTTTCCGGCTCAATAACCTCCAGCCACTGATCGCTTAAGGCTCCCCTTACTGCCTCCACAGACGCTTTTATAATTCCCATATTGCTTACTCCTCCTTATATATTACTGAGCACTCTCGGAAACTCCCCTGCACCTGTCTTTGCGGCTGAGTTTCCGGGAGTACTCTTACTATTAAAAATTCACCGCCGGACAGGCGGCATATATTCA
>CANRXD010000206.1 GCA_947643685.1 uncultured Clostridium sp.
ATTACAAGCCCCTCATACGTGAGGGGGCGGGGAGCAGAAGCGGGCTTGTCCGCTTTGCTCTGTCAGGCGAAAATATAATCCGGAGGTTCATATATGGAAAATCTTCTGAGAGTCGGTGTTATCACTTCCCCCCACGGTGTCCGCGGTGAGGTCAAAGTTTACCCAACCACAGACGACGTGAACCGGTTTAAGAAGCTTAAAAATTTGTTTCTGGATCTGGGCAGGGAACAGAAGACTTTGGAAATCGAGCATGTTAAATTTTTTAAAAACATGGTGATACTGAAATTTAAAGGTATTGATACCATGAATGAGGTGGAGGTCTGGCGTCAGAAAGACCTTTTAATCACGAGGGATCAGGCTGTGACCTTAGAGCCTGACGAGAATTTCATTGTGGATCTGATTGGACTTAAGGTTGTGACAGACGAGGGAGATACCCTGGGGGTCGTGACCGATGTGATACAGACAGGTGCCAATGACGTATACTGCGTGGAGACGGAGAGCAAAAAAGAGCTTCTCCTTCCGGCCATCAAGGACTGTATTTTAAAGGTGGATCTTGAGAAACAGGAAATGCTGGTCCATGTGCTGGACGGACTTTTGGATTTATAGCTTTACAGGGAGGAACCATGAATTTTCATGTTATGACACTGTTTCCTGAAATGATTATGAACGGCTTAAATACCAGCATTTTGGGACGGGCTGCCGCCAAAGGACTATTATCCTTTGAGGCCATTAACATCAGGGACTATACTCTGGAACGCCATGGCCAGGTGGATGATTATCCATACGGGGGCGGTGCGGGAATGGTGATGCAGGCGGAGCCTATTTACCGCGCCTATGAGGCCGTCAAAGAAAAAATCGGACATGCTCCGCGCGTCATTTATATGACGCCCCAGGGACAGGTGTTTAACCAGAAAATTGCAGAAGAACTATCCCGGGAAGAGGATCTGGTGTTTCTCTGCGGCCATTATGAGGGGGTGGATGAGCGTGTTTTAGAGCTGATTGCCACCGATTATCTGTCTGCCGGAGATTATGTACTGACCGGAGGAGAACTTCCCGCCATGATGATGATTGACTGCATTTCCAGGCTGATCCCGGGAGTTCTAAACAATCAGGTGTCCGCAGAATTTGAATCCTTTCATGATAATCTTCTGGAATATCCTCAGTACACCAGGCCGGAGGAATTCATGGGGAAAAAAGTTCCGGATATTCTTTTATCGGGGCATCATGCCAATGTGGAAACCTGGCGCAGGGAGCAGTCCATCCTCCGGACTTTAAAATGGAGGCCGGAGCTTTTAAAAGATGCGGCGCTTTCCAAAAAGGAGCGGCAGTTTCTGGAAAAACTGCTGGAAGAGCAGCACAGAGAAGTTTGAGAGGCGGCCGTTTGCAGGGCGCTCTCAGAGAGTTGTCGGAAGTAACAGTTCGGAAGTAACAGTTCAAATTTAGTGCTTGCATTTTTTCAATTGTTATGTTACAATTGGCAAATGTGAAATAAGAGATGGTCCGCTGCCGTAAAAGAGTGATACGGGTAAGAACATCGAATACTTTAAGGAGGTTCATATCGAGATGAACGAAATTATCAAAAATATTGAAGCAGCACAGTTGAAGGAAGTGGTACCGAGCTTCAACGTAGGGGATACCGTAAGAGTATCTGCCAAGATCAAAGAGGGAAACCGCGAGAGGATCCAGGTTTTTGAGGGGACTGTTATTAAAAGACAGAACGGCGGTGTAAGAGAAACCTTCACCGTAAGAAAAAACTCCAACGGAATCGGTGTTGAAAAGACCTGGCCGCTTCATTCTCCGTCTGTTGAGAAGATTGAAGTAGTAAGAAGAGGTAAAGTACGTCGTGCAAAACTGAACTACTTAAGAGACCGCGTAGGTAAAGCTGCCAAGGTTAAAGAGTTAGTAAAATAATTCATCCGGCGGATTGAGGGGACAATGAAAATTGTCCCTTTTTTGCACACAGGGCAGAAGAGTACAGAAATCCTGCCCCGGGTGGTCCCTATTCGTATCGGAGGTGCATCGGTGGAATTTTACCATGAAAAAGATCAGAACCGTCTTCATGTGATCATTCATTGGATTGTGGATATTATCGTGGCCATTACGTTGGCCTGCTATGTGGTATATGCCTTTGGAGGCCGGATGGAAGTGAACGGCAGTTCCATGAAACCTTTATTAGCCTCCGGTGATGTGGTATTAATTAACCGCCTTTCCTATGATCTTGGGACGCCGAAACGGTTTGATATCGCTGTGTTTTCCCGCGGGGATTCCGGTTTCAATATGAAACGTATTATCGGCCTTCCCGGCGAGACAGTACAGATTAAGGAGAATCACGTTTATATCAACGGGGAACTTCTTGACGCTGAAGGAGGCCTTTCTTTAGCCACCATTGCCGGAATTGCCGAATATCCCATTGAGCTGGGCGAGGACGAATATTTTCTTCTGGGTGATAACAGGGAATCCAGCGAGGACAGCCGTTTTGCCGGGATCGGCAATGTGAAGAGAGAGCAGCTTGTTGGAAAAGCATGGCTGAAGCTCAGCCCCTTTTCCGAGTTTGGACTGATTGCTTTACCAGGAGGAGATTCATGAACATACAATGGTACCCCGGGCATATGACAAAGGCCAAACGGGCCATGAAGGAAGACATTAAATTAATTGACCTGATTATCGAACTGGTGGATGCCAGAGCGCCCTTATCCAGCAGGAATCCCGATATTGATGAGATGGGAAAGGGAAAGGGACGGCTGATTCTTTTAAACAAGGCCGACCTTGCCAACGAAGCCGGAAACGCCGCCTGGACTGCTTATTTTGAAGAAAAGGGATTCCAGGTCATGAAAATTGATGCGCGGCAGAAAGCTGGCTTAAAGCAGATTCACCAGACTATCCAGACGGCCTGCCAGGAAAAAATCGAGCGGGATAGAAGAAGGGGGATTTTAAATCGCCCCATTCGGGCCATGGTGGTGGGAATTCCAAACGTTGGAAAATCCACTTTCATCAACAGCTTTGCCGGGAAGGCGGCCGCCAGGACAGGCAATAAGCCTGGTGTCACAAAAGGAAACCAATGGATCCGGTTAAATAAACAGGTGGAGCTTTTGGATACTCCCGGTATTTTGTGGCCCAAATTTGAGGACCAGAGCGTAGGTCTTAAGCTGGCGTTTTTAGGTTCCATTAATGATGAAATTTTAAATAAGGATGAAATCGCCGCTGAGCTTTGCATCTATTTGACAAAGTTCTGTCCGGGCCTTCTGGCTGAGCGGTACGAATGCGAGGAAGAAGCCGGGGCCTCTGAGCTTTTGGAACAGATCGCAAGAAAGCGCTCCTGCCTCATGAAGGGCGGAGGATACGATATCTCCCGGGCTGCCGGTCTTTTACTGGATGATTTCCGCGGAGGTAAGCTTGGAAGAATCACACTGGAATTTCCGTCAATGACCACGAGTACTCTCTCAGCCGCAAAGATAGGTGCAGGGGAGTTTCCGGGAGTGCTCACCACATCGGAGGAGAGGAAGCATGGCTGTGACACGAACGCTTAAAGGAGAACGGCTGGAAAAAGAGCTTTTAAGGCTGGAGGCCATGAAGGAATTTGAACGTCAGCATGAGGACTGCGCTTTTATCTGCGGCATTGATGAAGCCGGGCGCGGGCCTTTGGCCGGGCCGGTGGTGGCCGGCGCCGCCATTTTACCCAGGGATTGTACGATCCTTTATTTAAACGATTCCAAAAAGCTTACGGAAAAGCGGCGGGAGGAGCTGTTTGAGGAAATCCGGGAAAAAGCCATCGCATGGAGCGTCGGAATGGCAGGCCCCGAAAGAATTGATGAAATCAATATTTTAAGAGCCACCTATGAAGCCATGAGGAACGCTGTTGCAGGCTTGAAAGTTTTTCCGGATCTCCTTTTAAATGATGCGGTCACCATTCCCGGCATCACAATCCGGCAGGTTCCTATTATTAAGGGAGATGCCAAAAGTGTCTCCATCGCGGCCGCCAGCATTCTCGCCAAGGTTACCAGGGATCATATGATGATTGAATATGACAAGCTGTTTCCGGAATATGGTTTTGCAAAAAACAAAGGATATGGGACAGCCGCACATATTGAGGCATTAAAAAATTCCGGCCCCACACCTATCCACAGAAAGACCTTTATAAAAAATTTTGTCTGTGACAGTTCAGAGATTTAAACCATAGGAGATTCATGACACAGAATAACAGAATCACAGGCAGCTACTATGAAACACAGGTGGCTGCCTTTCTTGAAGCGCAGGGAATGACCATTCTGGAGAAAAATTTCCGCTGCCGGATGGGAGAAATTGACCTGATTGCCCGGGATGGAAGCTATCTGGTATTTATTGA
>CANRXD010000207.1 GCA_947643685.1 uncultured Clostridium sp.
GGATGGCCGCCAGAGGACTTAACTTCATGGCCCTTAAAGCCGGGAACAGGCCTGCCAGCATACCGATAAAAATCGCAAAAACCACGGCTGCCGCAGAAAGCCACAAAGGGATCCTGGAAATATCTCCGTTTCCCATTCCCATGAGGGAAGAGCCTAAAAACCGGTTCACAAGCTTTGAAACCCCATAGCTTAATCCAAGGCCTGCGGCGCCCCCCATGAAGCCGATGAAACCCGCCTCCATTAAAAACATGCTGCGGATGTCTCCCAGGGCACAGCCTAAAACCTTTAATACACCGATTTCCTTGGTGCGCTCATAAATGGACATCATCATGGTATTGGCAATGCCGATGGCCGCCACAAATAAGGACACTGCACCGATTCCCCCAAGCACTGCCTGAATCATATCCATCTGTTCCTGCGCCTGCTCCAGCCACTGCATATTGCTGTATGCCTGATACCCCATGTCAGTGATGGCATTCTGCACCTCCATCACATGATCCATATCATCCACATATATGTAGGCACTTTCATACACAAAATAATTATATGGCTTTCCCTTTTTATTGGTGGGCTGGCCGGGAATCGCTTTCTTTTTGTAAATCCGTTTCAGCTGTGCCTTCAAAAGCTCAATATCCGTATAAACCCCATAACTGTATTCCCCATACAGGGGATTGCCGTCTTCATCTGTTTCCTCCTTCACCATACCGCAGGCAGGAAAAACATATTTTTTCTGAGAAGGATTCTCACTGCTCCAATCCTGAATCACCACAAAAAACGGCTTGTTATAGAGGTCCACATCTGGTATTTCCCCGGTCTCCCAAAAGCCTTTTCCTGTTTTGGAATTATAAAAATCTCTGGAAACCATGTTGCCGATTACTAACTCCACGGTCCCTGACTTAGGATCAGGAAGGCTTCCCTCCCCAAGTTCAATCTCTGCCAGGGCATCCTGGCTTAAACCCATGAGTCTTGTGGAGCCCTCATAGGCACCCTGCTTTAAATTAACATAGGTACTGAGACAGGGAGAAACTGCCCTCACATGAGGCAGAGCCGCAAACCGGTCCATGGTCTTATCGGTAATAAAACTATCCTCGTCATTGTCAGAGCCTCCCCAGCCATAATTACTGTGAACTTCAATCTTTGTAAGGCTCCCATAGGACTCATATTGTTCCATGGTATTTTCCTTAAGGCCGATGCCTAAAGACACCATCACCACAATCGAAGCCGTTCCAATCACCACGCCCAGGACCGTAAGACCGGTCCTTAACTTCCGCCGGCGCAGGTTATTGATACTCATTCTGAGCAGATCAAAGAATCTCATCGTCCATTCTCGCTTTCTTCCTCTTCCGCCTTACGAGAACCACAATCAAAATGACCAGAACCACAGCTGCCGCCCCCAGGGGAACTGCATATTTTTTTACAATATCAAGTTTTGACGGCTCCGGCTCGACAAAATCCGTATTGCCCGCATCCACAAAAGACATATCGTCCACAACCGGTTCTGTTACAAAAAGCTGTATCTCCTTTTCCACAGGAGTCACAATGCCGTTCTCATCTTCGTAAGTGATGGTCAGGGTGATTTTTCCCTCATCCATGGTGGGAGCAGCGCCCAAAACCATAGCGTCCACATTGCCGCTCTCTCCCGGTTTTATATTCCCCACATAGCTCTCGGTCCGCTGGATGGAATCCGCCTCAAAAATTGCCGTCACGTTATACAGGGTAACCTTTCCGGTATTATTAATGGGAAACATGATGTTGGTCTCGCCGCCCACTTCAATGGAATCCGGCATCACCTCAATGGTTCCGGTGTTCAGTCTGGCCTCCTGGCGGATGGCCACTGCAATTTTCACACTCTCCTTGGCATTTTTAAATTCCGGACTGTCATACTGTTCGTTGATGGTGATGGTGTAGGAACGCTGTTCCGCGCCGGGACTGGAGGTAAAATGCATGGTCAGCACTTCGGAAGCCCCCGGAGCCAGGCTGTTGACCACTACGGAGTTGGAGCCGTTGGCAGTCGTAAACACCGGGCTGTTTTCCACTGTTTCCGGGTCAAAGGTAAATAAAATATTGCTGGCGGAAATCTGGCTGGACGCATTCTTCATCTTTACCTTTAAAGTAAAATCCTGTCCGGCCAGAATCCTTGCCGGCTCCGTCTCGAAGCTGTCCACAATGATACGGGCCTTGGTTCTCTCGTTTTCTCCTGCATCGTCGGAAAGCTCATCCTCCTCATCCTTTCCTATGATGCGGACATAAAAAATATCCTCAATGGGAGCGGCAAAGGCTCCGTTCTCCTCTTCCCTGTACCGCAATTTATATTTAATGGGATAATACCCTGTCTTTGCCTTTTCCCGTATGGCCATACTGTATGTAACCTCTACGGTCTGGTCCGGATTAATGTCCTCAAGCCACCGGTCATAATTTCCATCATTGATCTCAAAAGGAAACTTGGTGGTATCCTCAGAAAGTTCCATTTCCATCCGCACGTCATAGGCCTTTTTATATCCCGTATTCCGCACATGAATGGAGAAATTCATCACTTCATTGAAAACTCCCTGGGGAGTAGGCTGCCCTTCCCCGAGAGCAAAAGCCACTGGCTCGGTGCTTCCCTCGTCCGTCTCTTTGGTGGTGGAAGCTTCCTTTGTTTCAGCCCATACGATCACGGTTTTCTGGAACTCACCGGATAAGGCGCCCTCTTCCCTGCCGCGTTTGGATATGTAAAGGAGAACAGGATAATATCCCTGCTCCAGGTTTTTCTTCACATTAACCTTAAGATTTATGGTTTTTTTTGCTCCTGCCTTAATATGGCCTGCCTTGTAATGCTGATTTAAGGAATCAGTAACTTCAAAAGGATAGGTGGCCTTCATAGTTTTAATCAGTTCGCCATCCTCATCCTCCACCTCATCATAATACTCCCTGTAATCGCTCTCCGGCGCAATCCAGATCTCACTTTCCACCCAGTCTACATCGCTGGTATTTTTTATGGTAACGGAAATTGTGGAAGACTTTCCGATGGTGACACTTGGCGTTTTTCCAATCACAAGCCGAACAGGATCATTGTCATCATCCTTATGAAACACCTTTGGCACTTCCATATCCTCTTCATCGGCCAAAGCCGTAAAGGGCACTGCCCCCAAAAGCATTATGGCTGCCAGCCACATCAAAAAAATCTGTTTCAGTTTCTTTTTCATACTTCCTCCACGCCTTTCCCGTCAGACTTCTCTTCTGCATTCTCCGCTGCCATCAGGTCCGCCTCTTTATGGTTCTCTTCGATGCTGACGATTTTTCCATCTATGATTTTAAAAATCCGGTCTGCATAGGTAGCCAGATTGTTGTCATGGGTCACCATCACCAGTGTCTGGTTCTGCTCCCTTACGATTTTCTGCATGAGTTTTAAGACTTCCATCGTGGTCTTGGAATCCAGGTTTCCCGTGGGCTCATCGGCAAAAATAATCTGCGGATTCACCGCCAGGGCCCTGGCGATTCCCACTCGCTGCTGCTGTCCGCCGGACATCTGGTTTGGCATATGGGTCATGAATTTTTCAAGCCCCACTAACTTTAGATACTGCCTGGCCCTCTTTGTCCTGGCAGCCTTTCCCATTCCCCGGAAAGATAAAGGAAGCGCCACGTTTTCCACTGCATCCATAGTGGAAATCAGGTTATAGGACTGGAAAATAAAGCCCACCCGCTCCCTTCGGAAGGTCACAAGCTGTTTTTCATTGAGCTTTTCAATGTGCTTCCCTGCTATGACAATTTCTCCCTTGCTGGGGTGTTCCAGGCCGGCCAGCATATTTAAAAGGGTGGATTTTCCGGAGCCGGAGGGCCCTGTAATGGCACAGAATTCTCCGCGGCGGATTGTAAAGTCCACACCGTTTAACGCATAGACCTTCGTATCGCCCATGCGGTATACCTTATAGAGTTCCTTCACCTGAATCGCCGGCCCCTGCGTATCCTTTACTTCCACTCCTTATCTCTCCTTAAGCCTGTTCCTCTGTAACAACACAGCCACTCAAATCGCTTCGCGATGAGCCGTATACCCGTTCGCCGCTTTTTCCATTAGTAATCCTTCAGCCCCGCATCTTTCTGCCCCGTACCGCGGACAAGAAACATATGGCGGAACTATTACTTCAATTATAATCGAAAGCCTGTCCTTGTTGATATAGAGAATTAATTAATATTCCTTACGAATTTTTTTCAGACATCAGCCCGTCTGCCACACGTTTGCCGAACCCTTTTCGCCTTACAAGGATGAAAATCGCCTTACAGGCAAATTTGACATCTATTTGGGGCCGGTTTTCCACTCCCCGCAAAC
>CANRXD010000208.1 GCA_947643685.1 uncultured Clostridium sp.
ATGATAACGTATCAGATGTATATTTTCTTCAGGGAAAGAGAAAAGAGGCCGTCGCCGTTTTGCAGGATGGAATCCGGGCAGCAAAAAGCAATACTGTGCGCTCGGACCGTTATCAGACCCTGGCAAACTTTTACATGGACTATGAGCGGAATTACAAAATGGCGGCCGTGATGTTCAAAAAGGCCCTTCGGGCGGAAGACCGGGAAAAAGAGCTTCATGAGATTGAATGGGAGCTGGCAGAGCTGTATTTCCGCATGGGCGATAAAAAAGAGGCAGAGATCCACGCCCGGGAGTCTCTGGAGCATTTCAAAAAATCCCGATGGGCTGCGGAGGAAGATTACTTAAATTATGGAGAGTACCGCCCGGCCCGGCTGATGCGCCATGGATGGATTTACCTGGCTCTGGGAGAGACGGAAAAGGGCCTTGGGATGTTTGAGGATATGAGGACCTGCACCAGATGCAGGCAGTGCCGCCGTCCGGGCTGTTACGAAAGCTTTTTGTTTTTAGGATATTACTATGAGGCCATCGGAGACTATGAGAAAGCGCTTGCATGTTTCCGGGAGGGCTATAAACTGAATGATCACAGCATTAAATTAAGAGTTTCCATAGAAGAAATGGAAAAGATCTGTTCAAAGGGTATCTGAACAGATGTAATGGAAAAAATAACCGGGAGATAGACATGATTGTAGGAATTGATTTGGGAACCACCAACAGTCTGGTGGCATATTTTACAGAGGATGGGCCGAAGATTATTCCCAACCGGCTCGGAAAGAATTTAACGCCGTCCGTGGTCAGTATTGACCAGGAGGAGCAGGTATACGTGGGAGAACTGGCCAGGGAACGGATGCTTTTGTATCCGGACAGCGCTGCCAGTGTCTTTAAGCGTGATATGGGAAGTAAGAAGCAGTTTAAGCTGTTGCATAAGACCTTTCTGGCGGAGGAGCTTTCCGCGCTGGTTTTGCGGGCATTAAAAGAGGATGCAGAGGCTTTTCTTAAGGAAGAGGTAACGGAAGCGGTCATCAGCGTCCCGGCCTATTTTGATGATGCCAGAAGGCGGGCCACCAAGCGTGCCGGGGAACTGGCCGGACTTACGGTGGAGCGCATTATCAGCGAGCCCACGGCTGCCGCCATTGCTTATGGTCTGTATCAGAATAAGGACAGGGCAAGATTCCTGGTGTTTGACCTGGGTGGCGGAACCTTCGATGTGTCCATACTGGAGCTTTTTGATACAATTTTAGAGGTGCGGGCCGTGGCGGGAGATAATTTCCTCGGCGGAGAAGACTTCACGGCTGTGCTGGAAACCATGTTTTTTGATAAATTTACTGAGCTGGACCGGCTGGCCCTGGATGAGAAGACCCTGCGGCATATTCATAAACAGGCCGATATCTGTAAGCTGGGCTTTTCTGAAAACCGGGTATCAAAAATGCGCTGCAAGGTGGGGGAGAAGCTTTATGAGATGGATGTGGAGCTTCCAAAATATGAGGAGGCCTGCGGAGAGCTTCTGGAACGGATCCGAAAGCCTGTGAAGCGAAGTCTTTCCGATGCCCATATCCGCCTTTCCGACATTGATAAAGTAGTTTTAGTGGGGGGAGCCACAAAGAGTCCTGTGATCCGGCGCTTTGTCAGCAAGCTTTTTAAAATGCTGCCGGACATCAATATCAATCCGGATGAGGCCGTGGCCCTGGGGGCTGCCATCCAGGGAGCCATGAAGGAGAGAAAGGACGCAATCAAAGAGGTGATTTTAACGGATGTATGTCCTTTTACCCTTGGCACAGAGGTGGTGCGGGAATGGGATAACAACCGTTTTGAGGATGGCGTATTCTGTCCCATTATCGACAGGAATACGGTAATTCCGGCCAGCCGGACGGAACGGCTTTACACGGTCAGGGATAATCAGAAAAAAATCCGTGTCAATGTTCTCCAGGGGGAGAGCCGTTTCGCGGCCAACAATCTGTCCCTGGGAGAGCTTTTGATTGATGTTCCGCCCGCAAAGGCCGGGGAGGAAGCCGTGGATGTGACTTACACCTATGATATCAACTCTATCTTAGAGGTGGAAGTGAAGGTGATTTCTACCCAGAAGGTTATGAAAAAGGTTTTTCTGGGCAGGGATGTGGACATGACCCAGGAAGAGATCGAGGAGCGGTTAAAGACTCTGTCTTACTTAAAAATTCACCCCAGAGACAGAGAAGAAAATAAGTATCTGCTGCTCAGAGGAGAGCGGATCTATGAGGAAAGTATCGGTGATGACCGGTTCTTTGCCGAAGCGGCCATCCGGAAATTTGAAAAGGCCTTAAATTCCTATGACAATGGAGAGATCGAGAGAGCCAAGGAGGAATTTAAAAAATTTTTAGAGAAGATGGAAGAGTAAGGGAACGGTTGCAGAGTAGGTAACATATCAGTCCAGAGAGCATCTGAACTGTTGCAAAGTAAGGAAAAGAAGGGAGCGGTTTACGATGAAACACATTGATATCAGGGACTTTATGAATTACCATTATCCGACCGGAGTGGTGACATCACCGGATGGGACTCATGGAGCGTTTGCCGTGGTCCATGCCAACGGAACGGATAACTGTTATGACTCCTGCCTGTGGGTGATGGAGCTTCCATCCGGCCAGTGCAGAAAACTCACGGGCGGAAAAAAAGAGCGGGCTTTTCTCTGGCTGGACGATGAGACCATCCTGTTTTCCTCCAACAGGGAAAAGGAATATACGGACCGCATAAAAAACGGAGAAGACTGGACATGCTTCTACACCATTAACATACACGGGGGCGAGGCGCAGTTTGCTTTTGCGGTTCCATTTACGGTGACAAAGACAGTGGCGGCAGGGCACCGGCTTGTCATGAGCCTTAAATACGATTATTCCAAGCCGGATCTGGCAGGAATGGGAGAGGAGGCCAGGAGGAAAGCGCTGGAAGAATGGAAGAAAGAGAAGGATTATGAGGTTTTCGATGAACTTCCGTTCTGGGCCAATGGTCAGGGTATTGTGAATAAGAAAAGGAACCGTCTGGCTGTTTATGACAGAAACAATGGTGATTTCAAAATTTTTACGAAGGACTATGAGACCGTGGAAAACTTCTGGGTAGAGGACGGTCAGGTGTTTTTTACGGGAAACCGCTATACGGATATCATGAGCCGGATGCCGGGGCTTTACCAGTACAGCATTTTTGAAGAAACCAGAAAAACTCTGGTGGAACAGGATACCATGCGGATCGACTATGCCTGTGTGTTAAATGGAAAGGTTATGATGCTGGCTTCCGATATGAAGACCTATGGGTTAAATGAAAATCCCGGCCTTTATGTCATGGAGGACGGGAGCATGAAAGAAGTTGCCAAATATGATGCAGGTGTCCATAATTCCATCTGCAGCGACTGTAAATTTGCGGACGGCGCCGGAATCGTTCATGATGAAAACAAGATTTATTTTATTTCCACCTTAAGAAAGCAGAGCGTCATCCGTTCTTTTGATGAAAGCGGAAACCTTGAGACCCTGGTGGACCGGCAGGGAAGTGTACATACCCTGGATATTAACCATGGAAGCCTTTATTACAGCGCCATACGGGATATGGGTTTAACGGAACTCTACTGTTATGACGGAACCGAGGAAAGGAAACTCACCGCCTTTAACGACAGCCTCTTGGAGGAGAGGACGGTCTGCCCGGTGGAAGAGTTCACGTATACCCATAAAGGCGTGGAGCTGGACGGCTATGTGATGAAGCCGGCAGATTTTGATCCGGAAAAGAAATACCCGGGAATCCTGACAGTTCATGGCGGCCCGCGGGCCACTTTTGGTCCTGTGTTTTTCCATGAGAGCCAGGTGTTTGCCAACGCCGGATACTTTGTTTTCTTTACGAATCCGGTGGGAAGCGACGGACGGGGCAACGCCTTTGCGGATCTGGCCGGGCGGTATGGCACCGTTGACTTTGAAAATTGTATGGCCTTTACGGATGAAGTGCTGAAACGATATCCGCAGGTAGATGAAAAACGCCTTGGAATCATGGGAGGAAGCTATGGCGGCTTTATGGCCAACTGGGCGGTGGGAAATACGGACCGCTTCGCAGCGGCTGTATCCCAGAGGAGCATCTCCAACTGGATTTCACTCAGTATGACTACTGACATTGGCTATTGCTTTGATCTGCAGGAAACTGCCGGAGATCCCTGGACCAATCCGGAACGGATGTGGATCTGCTCACCGCTTAAGTATGCCAACAAAGCAAAAACTCCCACGCTTTTCATCCAGTCGGATGAGGATTACCGCTGCTACATGGGCGATGCCCTCC
>CANRXD010000209.1 GCA_947643685.1 uncultured Clostridium sp.
CGGTACTTAATATCCCACATGGAGCTGCAAACCACAAGCCGGTCCAGATTTGCCCGTTTTCGTTCATTTCTTGAGATAATTTTTTCGCGATTTGATGTTTGAATTTGAGACGGCGTATAAATTGTTTTTACCGCATTCTTATTTTCAACGATATTTTGATCCGGGATATAAGCCCCGTCCATATCAACGATGTGAATAATTTCTGCAAAATCTTTCTTGGTATAATGATTGTTTTTGGCATATTTCTGAATCTCTCCACAGGTTTTCCGGACGATATTGGAAGCTGTCACCTTATAATCTGTTGTGATATCACAATGCATAATATGGACATACAGCACATTTCTATCATAGATCTGGTTAAGCAGAACGCCCAGGGCTTCCTCATCGGACGGCCCTTCCACAATCACAAATACAATTTTTTTACGAGCCACTAATCTCACCTGCCTCCCGGAATGCAAGGGCGATATCGTAATTATTGGTAGGCTCATACACGATTTCATTCTGCTCGCCGAGAACAATATCCCTGTAATAAAAATCCCGAAGATTGTTATTGGTTTTTACATTGCTGAAACGTATATACCGGTTTTCAGGATTGACCGTGGTAAAGGCGATGAAACCGCGGTCCAGTGTTTCCAAAGGACGCAGATTGTGGGAGGTGAAAATAAGCTGGCCCTTGCCCTTTTCCGAAATAATCCTCAGTATTTCTCCCAGAAGATATTCAAATATTCCGGAATCCAGCTCATCAACGGCAACTGTGATGGACGACTGATTGTACACAACAATCAGAAGCTGGAGGATGGATATAATTTTTTTTATTCCATCGGACTCATATTGGAGCGGAAGCGTTCTTCCATTCCGGTTAGACAATAACTGGATTCGACATCCCATGGTGTTATTCCTCTGCATAACGGATTCCATCTCCATTACGCTGATTGTCAATCCCGGAATTAATTGTGTAAGGACAATATTCATATTGTCTATAATTTTTCGCACAACACCGACTTCTTTTTTAGGGACGACTGTGGCTTTATTAAGAGGAAGCATGAGGTTTCCGACGGCCCTCTCCCTGCTTCCTTCATATTTAAAAGAAAGGGGCAGTGCATTCATGCTGATCAGGCCGGAATTTGCAGTATTGATAACAAAAAGCTCAAAGTTTCCAAAATTGACAAGACTTTCCAGCACAAACATGTTTCGGGCATCTCTGTTATTTTTTCGAATAACATTGAGCAGCTGCCGCGAAAAAATAAAGGAGCGTGATTCCGCAGAGGACATTTTTTTCGCCACAAGCAGATCCACTTCTGTCTGTCTGTTCTTTCCGACCAGAACATGATACTTTGCCTTGGGAACAAATACCTCATCGGTCCGGGTATCAATTACCGGCGTCATCCTGCTTTTTTCATCCGGTTCTTCCCAGGCGGCACTGAGGCTCTCATCAAACAGAACGGTTTTATAGGCTCCGCCGCTTTCTGCCATCTCCGTATTATGACTGGCATCATCCTGCTCTTTCCGGATGCACAGCGTATATAAAACTGTAAATATCCGCGCTTCCCTTGTATCTGCAATTCTGAATTCATATGTCAGTTTTGCATGAGCTGCATTGATATTTACATAATCGGCAAATCTTTCCGGCAGTCTTTGCCCGCGAAGTGCAGTCTCAAGCAGTGCAACTGCGTCAATTAAGGCAGTTTTTCCAGAACCATTCTGGCCGTACAGGCCCAGAATACTGGAAGAATATTTTTTTCGCGTATTTTCAAAAGATAGATATCCATGCTCAATATTTTTAAAATTTTCAATGGAGATACTTTTTATCCGTACATCGGAATTATTCATATCATATATGCCTCCCAATCTGTCCTCATGATATCATATATATAGCAAAAAGTCAATTTTAATACGAAATTCGGCACAAAATGTACTATTTTTACTTTTCATTAGTGTAACCCGATTAAATGAAGTTATTCAAAATACTGCTGACACCATAACAAATCATCATGCTTTCATAAGCATTTTTCACTCTAAATCTTCGCACGGCTGAACTGTTACAAATTTTTTGCAATAACTACACAATATGGTTGTACTCCAATGAGTTTTAGACTATAATAAAAATAAATCTGAACAATTCAGATTTTGAAAAATACCCAATGAAAAGGTGAGTACCATGATCAATTATGCACAGCTGCACAAAGTATTAGAGCAAAAAACGATTTATACCCGTCAAATGGGAGATCGTTATAATCTTGATAACCGGCAGGTTGATGGGTTTATGAGAAAGGGACCGCTTTCTCTGAGCACTGTCAGGACTATCAGCCATGTTTTCGGATGTACAGAAGAAGAGGTCCTGAAAAAGGCATCAGAGATTGAGTTCAAATCAGATAATTAACTACAAAAACAATGGGGGTGCCGCAAAATCATCAAATCAGATGATGGAACGGCACCCTTATATTCTTTGCCCTTTATCCGTCAGCGGTATCCAGATGCTTTCCGCTGTGTCCGATATAGATCTTCTTTTTATCCTCGAGAAACCGGAAATAGATACGGCATGCATCTTTTTTAAATTTGATATGGTTTGAAAATTCGTATTCCACCCCATCAATTGTAAGCCGGCGTTGTTTTCCGTAGAGATTCAGGGTCTTCTGGGATTCCGGAGAAATATCGATATTGTACATCCCCCGCAGCTCCTGAAAAATATCATTTTCCGACTTTCCTGATACCTCTCCGCGATAGAAAGGCAGCATCTTCTCATTTATTCTTCGGAAAATATCTAAAAGGCGTCCATAGCCAATGGTGCGGTAAGCGCTTTCCCTTGTGGCAGCGGTTTTTACAGCCGTTTTTGTGAATACAATATCCGGATACATTTTTTCAACCCGCTCAAACACCTCCCCGATACTTTGCGGAAAGGGATTCATGAGATTATAATCGTGAATTTCTGCGGCGGTTCTTAAATTGATGACCCGCGCCAGGGTGGCCCCCAGCAGGAAATATTCCTTTTCCGGCGCAGATGTATCCCCTGCCAGAGAAATCATCCGTTCATTTTCATCACGATTGCAGAGATAAATAAGCTCGCGAACCCGTGGATCCGATACATCTGGTTTCATTGCTTTTATGGCATTTTCCGTATAATGTCCCACTGTCAGCCGACTGCATTTTCCGAAAAGCTGAAACGGAAGCGCCAATTGTTTCCCATTTTCAGAATCTGTAAACGCCTTTAAATCATGGCAGGAAAACGTTTCTTTGAGCCACATTTTCCCGCCATATTTTTCTGTCTCATCATACAGCTCTTTAAACTCTTTTAACGTCCCCTTCAGACAGTATGCAGAGGATTCCTGTAAAAGAGCGTTCTCATTAAAATAATAATCCATTACAGTAAACCAACACTATCTTCGATGGTGACCCGGTCCAAAAAATCCTCCGGCCAGATGTCCAGCTCCCCTGTCTCTTTTATGTCAATTCGATTGATTTCGCAGGAGAATCCTCTTTTTTCAAAAAAGTACACGGCAATTTTTTTTGCCAGCTCCGGAGAATTTTTTACTGTCAGCCGGGTTCGGTTAATGATTTCCATACTCTGGGTTTCAAGCACAACTTTTATTCCATAGTTGGCAGCATATAAAAATAATTCCACCAAATCAGCTTTCCACTTGGGGTGCAGATGGACCTCCGGATTTTCAATGATCACCAGATCTCCCGGCAAGGCCGTTAAAATCTGTACAATAACAGGAAGAATCTGTGTATTACCAAAACCAATCTGGCTGATCGAAAGTTCCACACCACTTTCTATGGCAACCAGCTTATACTGGCTGCTGTCCATTCTGACGGCAAATTCCGTTTTGAGCAGCTTCGAAGTCCATTTTGCAAACGCTTCCATAAAGGGCGTTCCGTCAAAGATGGATTTATCGTTCCAGTATGCCATGACCTCTGCAGCATTATTCCCATTAACATCCAGAAGACTGCATCCGGTATCCGGGACATGAGAGGAAACAGCCCGGTATGGCCCAAGATAACGTATGAACATCTCATTCAGACTGTTTAATTCATGAATGCACAGCTGAAGCTTTTCCCGTTCCCGCACATCAGATATTTCAGGAAAGGATGTAGCGGGCTGGATTCCCATAAACTTTACACTCCCCAGGACATTTCTCTTCCCATCCTCCTGCCTGGCAAAAATATAGCCATTCTCGGCAAGAAGGAACTGATATATGTGATACTGATCGCCTTCCTCATCCATAATGAGCTGAAGCTCATTTAATACCGCTGCGTCGGACTGTCTGGCGGC
>CANRXD010000210.1 GCA_947643685.1 uncultured Clostridium sp.
GGATTTATTTATTTGGATTTTCTTGGAAACCTTGGACATTCCATTGTAAAAAATAGAAATGATAGAGTGTATACTGAAAAAGGAAATCGCAAAAGATTGTCCGATGTCAAAATGTTTACCTTTGAACCACATATAGGTATACCTGATTCCAGGTATGGATACAAGAGGGAAGATATCTATTATTTTGAAAATGGTATATTAAAATGTTTATGATACTACGGATTGCTTCGCACTACGTGTTCCCGCAATCCAAAAATATTTATGGGGAAAGCTATTTCTGATATAGCTGATGTTGTAAAAGAGCTTATTAAAAAAATGGTGAGCCGGTTTTATGAAAATGGTGAGGATATACTTGAGTATCTGTGTTATGAAGCGAATCATCTGGCGGTATGAATTCATACAGCAAATCAGCATGGACAATTAAGGAAAGTTTGTGTAGTGCTTTTTAGGTTTACTAAGAATTTCAGCATTTTATTCCGCTTTTTTACTCTGACAGTCATATCCATAAAGGCTAATGTGAGGGAGGACATGAGAAAATTAGTATTTTACAGCTGCATTTTCGTACTTTTATTTTTGGGGCTGACGGGCTGTTCAAAAAACAGTGATACATCGGCTGATAATCTTCAGATGGAAATATCATCATCAGAAGAAACGGCATCGGCAGAAGAAGGTTCAGCCGGCGATATTCCACAGATAAGAATGGAAATGCCAACGAATGAAGTTCAAAAAGCAATTGCCGAACCAATGATAGAAGATATGGACTGGTCGGACTGCTTTGACGGAATAAATGGTACCGCTGTTATTTATGAACCGGCTGGGAACTGTTATCAAATATACAATCAGGAACTGGCCCTTATACGACGTTCTCCATGTTCAACCTTTAAAATCATTTCTTCCTTAATTGCTCTGGAAAATGGGATCATAAATCCGGATGAATCTGTCCGTACCTGGAGCGGGGAAATATTTTGGAATGAGGAATGGAACCGGGACATTGATTTTTCTGATGCGTTTCGTTCCTCCTGTGTCTGGTATTTCCGGGAGATCATTGATGAAATCGGAAAAGACAGGATGCAGGAGAATTTAAACGCACTTGGATATGGAAATTGTGATATTTCCGACTGGGAGGGCCGGTTAAATACAAATAATAACAATCCGGCCCTGACTGGTTTCTGGATTGAATCATCATTGCTTATTTCACCCAGGGAACAGGCTGAAGTAATGGAACGCATTTTTGGCGACAATACAGAGTATTCCGAAGAAACCCTGGACCAGTTAAAGCAGGTTATGCTGTTATCGGAGCAGCATGGCGCAGACATTTCAATTTATGGAAAAACAGGAATGGGTAAGGCGAATGGTATTGTTGTAGATTCATGGTATACTGGTTTTGCAGATGCGTCGGATGAAAGAATTTACTTTTGTGTGTATTTAGGTGAGACAGAGAATAAAAATGTATCCAGCGCAAAAGCAAAAGAAATAGCCATAAAAATAGTTTTGGATTATGTACCCGACAAAGAAGCGGGCAGGTAGCAGGGAGCAGCTTAAAGAGGGAAAGCGGCCAGGGACAGAAAACAGTCAGTAACCGGAAGGCAACAGTTTAACAAGAAGGCAGAAAATGAAAAGAAACACGGAGGAAGAAGTATGATACAGATACTTGTGAGTGCATGCCTTGCAGGTGAGAACTGCAAATGGGATGGAGGAAACAACAAAAATGATGAACTTCTGGACTTCATGAAACGGATGGAGGGGAAGGCGGAGTTTCATCTGGTCTGTCCGGAGCAGATGGGTGGGCTTCCCACGCCGCGTCCTGCATCGGAAATCAGGGCTTCTGATGAAGCAGTGATCAATACGGAGCAGAGAGATGTGACGGCAGAATTTCTTCTTGGAGCGGATCTGGCCCTCAGGGAAGCGAAAAAGTACCAGTGTACCATCGCGATTTTAAAGGAAAGAAGTCCTTCCTGCGGGAGTCATGGCGTGTATGACGGCAGCTTTTCCCACATATTAACGGATGGTATGGGGAAAACAGCGGCCCTGTTAGCTGGATATGGAATCCGGGTGGTGGGGGAATCCGGGCTTTCGGAGCTGGAAAAAGAGCTGGAATCGTTGTCTGCAGAGGCCAAAGCAAATGTCCCATCGCCGAAGGCGATTTAAAATGGGCATATACAGTTACGTTCACAGAGTGTAACAGTTCAGACAGCCTGAACTGTTACCACAGAGTGTCGGTGAACAACGGATTGAACCGCCAGTACATTTACATACCTTCGGCAGGGTGATATACTGAAAGCGTAATATCCGCCGGGAGGTGATAGATGTGGATAAGCTGGATATGATTTTACAAAAGCTGGACAGCTTTGACGTAAGGTTTGAGCGGTTGGAAACCAGGATGGACAAATCCGACATCAGATTTGAACGGTTGGAGGCCAGAATGGATGGAACCGATGCCAGATTTGAGCGGTTGGAACAGAAGATGCAGGAAATGAAAGACAGTCTGGAAGGGAAAATACAAAAGCTGCAGGAAACGACTGACGGTCTGGAAGGGAAAGTAGAAAAGCTGCAGGAAACGACTGGCAGTCTGGAAGGGAAAGTACAAAAGCTGGATTCTAAGTTAGACAGTATTAATCTGAGAATCGAAAACGAGGTACTGCGTGCGGTACATATCATTGCTGAGGGGCATATAGACCTGAAGCGGCATCTGGATGAAGCACAGGCGGACCGGCGTGAGCGAGTCCATACTGCTTCGCATCCTGAACCTGGAATATGAGGTGAAGGAAATAAAAAAAAGACAGGTGTGCACGGCCTGATATAAATGCGAAAGATAAAAGTTGCAAAAGACAAAAAGCAAAAGACAAAAAGCAAAAGACAAAAGATAATTGTCCCTGTCTTATAAGGCAGGGACAGAGTTCCATTACAGGGTTTTCGCCCGTTCTTTAATATTCTGATGGAAATTTAT
The DNA here is from genome assembly GCA_947643685.1 of uncultured Clostridium sp. Lineage (GTDB taxonomy): Bacteria > Bacillota > Clostridia > Lachnospirales > Lachnospiraceae > CANRXD01. The sequence goes on from CANRXD010000210.1 coordinate 2,948, forward strand.
GACTGAATGTTCGTATTCCTGCTCCATCAAAGGAGAGGTGATTAGAAAATCCGCTGTTGCCTTATTGTTGGCAATAGGAATATCGTAGACCTGTGCGATACGCAGCAGCGCCTTCACATCCGGGTCATGGGGCTGTGCCGTCAGGGGATCGGAAAAGAAAATCACAAAATCCACCCGCCCTTCCACAATTTTTGCGCCGATCTGCTGGTCACCGCCTAAGGGGCCGCTGTTGTAGCCTTTTACGGGAAGTCCCGTGGCGTCTGTGATCATTCGGGCTGTGGTTCCGGTGCCGCATAAAAAGTGGCATTTCAAGATTTCTTTATTGGCGCTGCACCACTCAATCAGATCATGCTTTTTGCTGTCATGAGCAATGAGGGCGATGTTTTTCTGTTTTCCAATGGTTAAGGTTAATAAATCCATAATGAGTCCTCCTTTTGATGAATCATGCCATAAGGCAGAAAAAATGTCAATAAGCCCCTGATTTTTTACGAAAAGTTTACATGAACTTTATAAAAGTCATATATAAAAGCGGGTTGTTGTTCGCGCTGTGACGAATTACTCCCTGATTCGTCATGAACCAGCACTGTTACTATGGAGGACCAGTAGTAACAGATTTTTTCAGGAAGCGCTTGACTTTTTTCGATGGTATGGGTATTATATAGAATAACGATTCATAGAGAAAGGCATAGAAGGTGTACAGGATACCTGTTTTCCGACAGAGAAGGGATGTCATCGGCTGGAAGCGTCCCAGGTTCAGGCAGGATATCTAATTTCCCACCGGAGCTGCGCGGCTGAATGTTCAGTAGGCTGTGACGTTTTTCGCACGTTACGCGAAAATGGAGAGTCTGTCAGTCTGACAGAAATCAGGGTGGTACCGCGGAAATTTCGTCCCTAATACGTAACGTATTAGGGATTTTTTTTCGGAAAAAAGGGCCCGACAATGAATGGAGGAAAAGAAAAACCTATGAAAGAACAGTTAGAGAGAATCAAATCGGAGGCGCTGGCAAGGATTGAAGCCTCCGATGCGCTGGAAAAGTTAAACGATATCCGTGTGGCTTATCTGGGAAAGAAAGGTGAGCTGACCAGCGTTTTAAAGAGTATGAAGGATGTTGCTCCTGAGGATCGTCCAAAGGTTGGTCAGATGGTAAACGAGGCCAGGGAGCAGATTGAGGCAAAGCTTGAGGAGACCAAGTCCATGCTTGCGAAAAAGGCCCGTGAGGAGCAGATGAAGAAGGAAGTCATTGATGTGACTCTCCCGGCGAAAAAAGCCAACACCGGCCACAAGCATCCCAACACCATCGCCCTGGAGGAAGTGGA
>CANRXD010000211.1 GCA_947643685.1 uncultured Clostridium sp.
CGTATGCTGGCTGCACAGGAGAAGGTAAAACAGCTCACAGGCAAAGAGCCCAGTAAGTCCTTAAACCCGGATGAGTGCGTTGCCATCGGTGCCGGAATCCAGGGAGGCAAGCTGGCCGGAGATGCAGGTGCAGGCGATATCCTGCTTCTGGATGTAACTCCCCTTTCCCTGTCCATTGAGACCATGGGCGGTGTGGCAACCAAACTGATTGAGAGAAACACCACAATCCCCACAAAGAAGAGCCAGATCTTCTCTACGGCTGCTGACAATCAGACTGCCGTTGATATCCATGTGGTACAGGGTGAGAGACAATTTGCCAGAGACAATAAGACTTTAGGCCAGTTCCGTCTGGACGGCATTCTTCCGGCAAGAAGAGGCGTTCCGCAGATTGAGGTTACCTTTGATATTGATGCCAACGGTATTGTAAACGTGTCCGCCAAGGATATGGGTACAGGCAAGGAGCAGCATATCACCATTACTTCCGGTTCCAATATGTCCGATGCGGATATTGAAAAGGCTGTGAAGGAAGCTGCCGAGTACGAGGCGCAGGATAAGAAGAAAAAAGAAGCCATTGATGCCAGAAATGACGCAGACTCTATGGTATTCCAGACAGAGAAGGCCCTGGAAGAAGTCGGAGATAAGATTGATGCCAACGATAAGGCAGCTGTTGAGGCAGATTTAAGCGCATTGAAAGAAGCCATAAACCGTGCCCCCATCGACCAGATGACAGATGCCCAGGTGGAAGATATTAAGGCCGGCAAGGAAAAACTGATGCAGAGCGCACAGCAGCTTTTTGCAAAGGTTTATGAGCAGCAGGCTCAGGCTGCCCAGGGAGCAGGCCCTCAGGCAGGCACCCAGAGTGCAGGTGAGGCAGGTTACGGCGATGATGTGGTAGATGGAGACTACAAAGAAGTAGACAAATAGAAATTGAGATAAAACCATTACGAAACCGGGAAGGACGTCAGAGATGGCGTTCTTTCCGGTGTACAATGCTTATAAGCAGGATCGTTCAGGTGGGTCTGCGCGTTCTTTTTCGCCGGCCGTACAAAAACGCAGCAGCTGCGGGCAGGGCTTGGGCGCAGAATTTTGAGTTTGAAAGGTAGACATAGATATGGCAGAGAGCAAAAGAGATTATTATGAGGTCCTTGGCGTGCCGAAAGATGCAGATGATGCGGCGCTCAAGAAGGCGTACCGGGTTCTGGCAAAAAAATACCATCCCGATGCAAATCCGGGTGACAAAGAGGCTGAGGCTAAGTTCAAAGAGGCATCCGAGGCCTATGGTGTCTTAAGTGATCCGGAAAAGAGAAGACAGTACGACCAGTTTGGCCATGCGGCCTTTGAGGGCGGAGCAGGCGGAGCCGGAGGCTTTGGAGGTTTTGACTTCAGCGGAGCCGACATGGGAGATATTTTTGGTGATATCTTCGGTGATTTCTTTGGCGGCAGCAGAACCAGCCGGGGCAGAAGCAATGGTCCCATGCGCGGTGCCAATCTGAGAACGGGAATCCGTATTACTTTTGAGGAGGCCATTTCTGGCTGTCAGAAGGAAATCGAATTAAATTTAAAGGACGAATGTACCAAGTGTCACGGTACGGGCGCGAAGCCGGGAACCTCTCCGGTTACCTGCCCAAAGTGTAATGGAAAGGGAAAAATTGTCTATACCCAGCAGTCCTTCTTCGGACAGGTGCAGAATGTGCAGACATGTCCGGACTGTCAGGGAACGGGAAAAATTGTAAAGGAAAAATGCCCGGATTGTTATGGAACCGGATATATTTCCAGCAGAAAGAAAATTCAGGTTACGATTCCTGCGGGAATTGATAACGGGCAGAGCATCCGGATTGCCGGAAAGGGCGAACCGGGTGTAAATGGCGGCGAGCGGGGCGATCTTCTTGTGGAGGTAACCGTTTCCAAGCATCCGATTTTCAAACGTCAGGAAACCACGATTTTTTCCACAGTTCCGATTTCTTTTGCCACGGCGGCCCTTGGAGGACCCATCCGCATTAAGACCGTGGACGGAGAAGTGGAATATGAGGTGAAGGCCGGAACCCAGACAGACACCAAGGTTCGTCTGCGCGGAAAGGGCGTACCGTCCCTGAGAAATAAAAGTATCCGCGGCGATCATTTTGTGACCCTGGTGATCACCGTACCAGAAAAATTAAACGAGGAGCAGAAGGAAGCGCTTCGCCGCTTTGATGATGCCATGAACGGCATTGCTCCGGAAGGCGGAAAGAAAAAGCGCGGATTATTTAATAAATAGAAGTTCAGTGAAAGAAGACACTTTCAAGGCTGGATGGCGGTTTTGGGAGTGATTTTTTGTCTGATAGGAAAGACCTATAAGACAAAGAAAACGCTCCGCGGGGATGCACACGATGTGCAAAGGAAGGCTGCTTTAGCAGCCGCACATCGGCGCGCAAAACGGACAAGCACCTCATGAGTGAGGGGGTGGGGAGCAGAAGCGGGCTTGTCCGCTTTGTTTTTTGACTTATAACAATAAAAATTTGTTAAAAAGTAAAATAATGATTGTTTGTTTTTGTAAATAAAATCAGATATAATAACATCAGAAACAAGAAGCAGTGATGCCGGCCGGCAATACTGAGAACAAAGGTACAGGAAAGTGCAGAAAAGGAAGGTATTATAAATGGCAGTAGGAAAGAGAATTTATTTGAAACGGCATATGCCGGATAAAGATGTAATGATGCAGTTCAAGACTATCCCGGCATCTAATACCTGTGATGTAATGGGGAGAAATGCGGCAATGAATCCGAGAATCCGTCTGGTGAGCAGCCCCAAGGCCCAGATGATGGTGGGACCGGCACTGACTGTGAAATGCCGCGCCGGCGATAACCTGGCCCTTCACGCCGCTCTCAACATGGCGTCTGAGGGAGATGTGCTGGTGGTTTCCAACGAAGAGGATAACACCAGATCTTTAATGGGCGAGGTAATGATGGCATTTCTTCGTTATGACAGAAAGGTTGCGGGAATTATACTGGATGGCCCGATTCGCGATATCGACGAGATCGGAACGTGGGATTTTCCGGTTTATGCCACAGGCACTACACCGGGCGGCCCCTACAAGGAAGGACCGGGAGAAGTGAACGTCCCGATTTCCTGCGGAGGAATCAGTGTGAATCCGGGAGACATTATTCTGGCTGATCCGGATGGGATTATTGTAATTCCGAGAAAGGATGCGGCCCGGATTTTAGAGGATGCGAAGAAGTTTCAGGCGGCCGATGAGAAGAAATTAGAAGCGGCCAAAAACGGTACTGCCAACCGTGCGTGGGTGGAGAAGACTCTGGAAGCAAAAGAATTTGAGATCATTGACGATGTATATGAGCCGTAAAGCAAAAATTCCATCGGCCAAGTCGGTTTTAAATGGGGTTTTTGCACGTAACTGTGAAGGTATAAAACAGTTGCGAAAAAAGAAGGACGCTGTCAGACTGATAAAAGGATATAGTAAGGAGAATTGTTATGGGATGGAAAATTTTACTGCCACAGGAAATTATGAGTGAAGGCCGCAAACTTTTGGAAGACGCAGGCCATACGATTATCGAAGGCCGTGGTTTTGAGACAGAGGATGTTCTGGCTGACATGAAGGAGCATCAGCCGGATGCCATGATCGTGCGTATTACCCCGATTACCCGCGAGGTGATCGAGTCCAATCCGAACCTGAAGGTGATTGTCCGCCATGGAGCCGGGTTTGATGCCCTGGATGTGAAGGCCTGCCATGATAATGGTGTTCAGGCTCTCTATGCACCGGTTGCCAACAGCACCTCCGTAGCGGAAACCGCGCTGCTTCTGATTCTGGAGTGCAGCCGCAATGTGACTGCTTTGCATAAGACCTGGGTGGAGGATTATTATAAAGCGAAGCTGAAAATAAAGAAGAATACTCTGAATGGGAAGACCGTCGGCATCATCGGCTGCGGCAATATCGGAAGCCGCCTGGCCGTCCGTGCCCTGGCCATGGAGATGAATGTTCTGGCATACGACCCCTATAAGCCGGCCAGCGCATTCCCGGACGGAGTGGAGGTGGTCCGTGATCTGGACCGTATTTTTAAGGAGAGCGATTACGTTTCCGTACATACCCCCAATACGCCTGTTACCAAAAACATGGTGAACAAAGAGCGTCTGGCCATGATGAAGCCCACCGCTTTCTTAATCAACACCGCCCGCGGCGGCTGCGTGGTTGAGGAGGACCTGTATGAAGCATGCAAAAACGGAGTGATCGCAGGTGCCGGACTGGATGCCATCCGCAAGGAGCCGGTGGAT
>CANRXD010000212.1 GCA_947643685.1 uncultured Clostridium sp.
CGAATCCGCTTTGCGGCTTCGAGCTCACGGGCTTTCGCCCTATGGAAAAGGCCGAGCAAGAAGACGCTTATGTGCAAGCACAACGCTTCTTCTTGTTCGTCCTTTTCCGCACTGCTCATTGCTTTCGTGGACATTATACCATATTTTATTTTTTTGTGTATAGAAAAAACAGTTGACTTTTTTTGTCCTTGACTCTACAACTATTACAGGGTTTATGTTTATATTCATCATAGAAAAAGGCAGGCAAAACTCATGAAAGAAAACAATCTTACTGAAGGCAATCCTTTAAAGACACTTCTGCTTTTCGCAGTCCCGTTTCTCATTGCCAATATTTTACAGTCTCTGTACGGTGCTGTTGATTTATTTGTTGTTGGTCAGTACTGTGGCGCAGAAAGCGTGGCTGCTGTCTCCACCGGAACTCAGGTGACCCAGATCGTCACCAGTCTTATCACCGGACTGACCCTCGGCAGTACCATCCTCATCGGAGACGGTATGGGAAGCCGGCAGTACGATCTGGTTAAAAAAACCATCGGCACCACGCTCACTGTATTCGCAGCGGCGGCTTTTCTGCTGACCGCTCTGATGTTAGGCTTTGAACGTCCCCTTCTTACGCTTCTCAACACTCCGGCCGAGTCCTTCGACCTGACCATGCGGTATGTGGCCATCTGTTCCGCAGGCAATATTTTTATCTGCGGCTACAATGCCATCAGCGCTATCCTCCGGGGTTATGGAGATTCCACCCGTCCCATGATTTTTGTAGGAATTTCCTGTATTATTAATATTGTTTTAGACTTTATTCTTGTGAAATACTGTTCCATGGGAGTAAGCGGAACGGCCCTGGCCACCGTGGCGTCTCAGGCCATCAGCATGGGGATTGCCATTGTCTATTTAAAAGGAAACAATTTTATTTTTGACTTTGCCCTTCCCTCCTTCCGGCCTGTGGGCTCCATTGTGCGGAAATTGGCAAGGGTCGGCATCCCCATCTCCTTTCAGGAGCTGATGATACGTATTTCCTTTTTGTATTTGACCACCATCATAAATAGCTGCGGCGTCTATGCGGCATCCGTTGTGGGAATCAGCAGCAAATTCGATGTATTTGCCATGCTTTCCGCCACTTCCATGGCCAGTGCCCTGGCTGCCATCACCGCTCAAAACATGGGGGCGGGTAAACCGGAGAGGGCCAGAAGATCCCTATGGTACGGCTTAAGCTTCGCGCTCTTTGTTTCGGCGCTGTTCTGGGTCTGGGCCCAGGTAAGCCCCCAGTCCATGATCCGCGTTTTCTCTGATGATCTTGGTGTCATAGCTGCCGGTATTCCATTCTTTCGTTCCTGCAGCTACGATTATATTCTGGTGACCTTTGTTTTCTGTCTTAACGGCTATTTAAATGGCCGCCAAAAAACTCTGTGGACCATGATAAGCAGCTGTGCAGGCGCCCTGCTTCTTCGGATTCCCATGGTTTACCTGTTCGGAAGGTATTTCCCGGACAATTTGGGACGGCTTGGCATGATCGCTCCCATTGTATCTGGTATTATGGCTTTTTATACGCTTATCTATGTTTTATATGAGGGAAAAACATATGAAAAATAACGAACTGTTTCATATCGGTGAGGTGTCCAGGCTGTTTCAGGGAACCCGGATTAAAGCTCAAATTTCTTTTTCTTTAGCTGGAAGCTCCGGTGTTTATAATCCATCAGGATACCGGAGATTTCCGCCAGCTTTCGCTTCGATGCTTCCGAAATCAGCCGATCCGTCTCCTCTTCCGTAAGCCGCCTCCCGGCATATTCCCCAAATAAACGCTTAAAACAGTCTGGCTTTCCCATGTTCCCGGCCAACACCTCGTAAAGATGTTGCTGCAAAAAATCCTCATAGGCCTTTTTCGCATCTTCCCAGAGCCCATGGGGATACCAGAGACGGTACATGGCAATCTCCGCAGCCGCTGTCACCGGCTCTTCCGCCTTTTCATAGACAAACAGCTTATCGTATCGTTCAAACCGCAGCTTTCTGTCTGTAAAGCAGTATCGGTATTTCTGCCCTGTGCCATGGATATTGGAGACGGTGATTCTCGCAGGAGTGTTCTCCACCGCCTCATCATAGTACACCGGAAACACCAGTCTGGCCGCTTCCCGCTCGCCTCCGTTTCCGTCAGGTAAAAAATAATGGACGGTAATGCGCTCGCCAAGCTCCGTCACAAAGTCCCGGAGGGCAGATTTTTCGTCCGCACTCATATGAATGAAAATTTCTCTGACATTTCGGCATCCGTTCAGAATGCCGCCTCCAATTTCCATGGTTTCTGCATATATATGAATAGCCCGCAGATGTTCGCAGTTATAAAATCCATACCTGCCGATTCTTTTAAGTGTTCTCGGAAGATACACTTCCTCCACAGGGCTCCCTGCAAAGCACCGATCTCCAATTTCTGTGACACAAGCTCCTCCAAGGGACTCCGGAACGATGCAGACGGCGCCCGGTGACAGGATTTCTGTCACACAGGCGCCTCCATTTTTTTCTGTAAATATAAATTTTGTTTCCATGTCCGCCTCATTTCCCGGCTAAATGTAACTGTTCAGTGTCTTCACAGTTACGTACAAAAACCCATTTTAAATCGGCTCCGCCGATGGGATTTTTGCTTCCTGATTCAGGTATTCTTACGGTCCGTGCAGCAAATGCACAGACCTGCCGAACAGTTATGCCAGAATTTTCTTCCCGTCTGCATATTATTGCATCAGCCTGTCCAGCTTCCGCATTCCGCTGAAACGGTAGTAGTAAACAAGGAAAGCCACAGACGTAATGCCCCAGCTTAAAGGATAGCTGGTAAGGGTTGTGTAAAGACCCGGGCTGATGGCCCCAGCCACGAGAATCCAGAGCACTCTCAGGACGCAAGTGCCAAAGCAGATCAGAAGCATCGGCACAAAGGCATCGCCGATTCCGCGCAGTGTACAGGAATACACGTTAACCGCCACATAGAGAATCCAGAATGGGGTCACAAAGTTAATAATATTCAGGCTGAGCTGCACTACCTCCGGGTCACTGGTAAACAGAATACTGAGGGGTCTTCCAAGGCCCATAATGAGTCCGCCCAGGCCCAGGGTCAGCAATATGGTCATAACCAGACCCACATTATTTCCCCTTTTCAGCCGTTCAAGCTTTCTGGCGCCGAAGTTTTGCCCGGCAAAGGTTGTAATTGCAATACCCATGGCATCCATGGTCATCCAGAACAGACCATCTACTTTTCCGTAAACAGCCCAGGCTGCGATGGTATTGGTTCCGAAGCTGTTGACGTTGGCCTGAATCACGATGTTGGAAATGGAATACATCATAGACTGGATTCCTGCCGGAAGTCCGATTTTAATGACCTTCCTTAACATCAGCCTGTCCAGATGGAGAAGCCTGAACTCAAACCGGAAAGACTCTCTGGACTTCATTAAAGTTATCATAACCAGAACTGCTGAAAGAAGCTGGGATAAAATTGTGGCGAATGCCGCCCCCATAACCTCCAGCTTAAGCGCAACAACGAACAGCAAATCCAGTGCAATATTTGTCAGACAGCTGGCAATCAGGAAAAACAGCGGCCTTTTTGAATCACCCACCGCACGTAAAATAGACGCACCCATATTATAGACCAGGTTTCCGATAACACCCCGGAAATAAATCCTTAAATACGTCACCGAATAGTCCCGGATCTCTTCCGGAGCGCCCATGGCGGCAATGGCAGCCGGAGCAAACACCTCGCCAACGACCATGAGAAATACGCCTCCGGCCAATGCCAGACAAAAGGATGTATGAACCGATTTTTTTACCTGTTCCTCCTGTCCTGCCCCATAATACTGAGAAACTACAACGGAAGCGCCCGAGGACACTCCCACGAAGAATCCCACCAGCAGATTAATCAGAGTTCCCGTGGTCCCCCCCACCGCTGACAGGGCTTCTTTTCCCACGAATTTTCCCACAATCATTGCGTCTGCTGTGTTATAAAGCTGCTGGAAAAAGGTTCCAAACAAAATCGGAAAGAAGAATAACAAAAGCTGCTGCCAGATTACACCCTCTGTAATTCCATTATATTGTCCTACTTCTCTTTTCTCTTGCGACATGTCCCTCACCTGTAAGATATCATATGATGTTGGTTTCGTAATATTACAGAGTAACAGTTCAGCCATGCGAAGATTTAGAGCGAAAGAAGCGTTGAATACTTGTTTTCATAAGCATTTTTCACTCTGAATCTTCATAGGGCGGACGCCCGGCG
>CANRXD010000213.1 GCA_947643685.1 uncultured Clostridium sp.
GGGCCAGGACAAGGGAAGGAAAAATACAGGTGGAGCTGGCCCAGTTAAAATACCGGGCCGTGCGGCTTGTGGGCCTTCGCGCATCTCTTTCCAGACTGGGAGGCGGCATCGGTACCAGAGGTCCCGGAGAAAAGAAGCTGGAGATGGACCGCCGTCTGATTCATGAAAGAATCGGACAGCTAAAAGCGGAGCTTCAGGATGTGAAGCGCCACCGGGATGTAATTAGAAAAAAAAGGGAGCAGGGAGGAGCTTTGAGTGTAGCCATTGTGGGATATACCAATGCGGGAAAATCCACATTGTTAAACCGCCTGACCCGGTCGGATATCCTTGCGGAGGATAAATTGTTTGCAACGCTGGATCCCACCACCAGGGCCCTTACGCTTCCGGGAGGCGAGGCTGTTCTTCTGACAGATACGGTCGGCTTCATAAGAAAACTGCCCCATCATCTGATTGAAGCTTTCAAGAGTACTCTGGAAGAGGCAAAGTACAGCGATGTGATTCTTCACGTGGTGGACTGCTCCAATCCCCGGATGGATATGCAGATGCATGTGGTGTATGAGACGCTGCGGGAGCTTCAGGTGACAGGAAAAGAGGTGGTTACGGTCTTTAATAAGATTGACAGGGCCGGGGCAGATACCGCCTGCCGCGATGTGGCCTCCGATTACCGGGTGAGGCTTTCCGCAAAGACAGGGGAAGGCATGGATGAGCTTTTGGAGATCCTTGAAAAGATCTTAAGAAGCCGCAGAATTTATTTTGAAAAGGTGTTTTCTTACGGGGAGGCAGGACGGATTCAGAGGGTCAGAAAGAACGGCCGGCTTCTTTCCGAGGAGTATAAAGAGGATGGCATCCATGTGAAAGCCTATGTGCCTGTGGAGCTGTTTGGGGAGTTATACCAGTAGGGCATTTTTGCCCTGAATCTTCGCAGGCCGGAATTGTCATAGAAAAAAATATCAAATTATAGCCTTAAAATAGAAAAAATCTTCACTTATGAATTTATTTTTGTAAAATGTGAAGATTTTTTTCTTGTTCTTTTTGCTAAAATTAGTTAAATTGACCATATCAATTTGTGCTGTTCACTATAAGCGCGTACTAAAAGGAGGAACAAGAAATGGATGCTATGAAAATTGCAAACAGTCTGCCGATGTGGATTGCCTGTGGTGCGGCGGTGGCACTGGTCGTTGCACAGGCGCTTATTTTTGCGAAAAACGCATATGGCGCCGGAAAGAAGATCGGTCTTACCGAAACACAGATGAAGGGGGCGATCAAGAGCAGCGCCATCACATCCATAGGACCGTCCATCGTTATTTTAAGCGGAATGCTGTCGTTACTTATTACCGTGGGAGGGCCCATGGCCTGGATGCGTCTGTCCCTCATCGGTTCCGTTATGTTTGAGTCCATTGCTGCCGGATTCGGAACTTCTGCTGTGGGTGTGCAGCTTGGCGCGGATGAACTGACTCCTCTGGCCCTCGATATGGCTGTATGGACCATGATTTTAGGCTCCATCGGCTGGGTGATTTTTGCAACCTTTTCCGCCAGCCGCATGGACAAGGTACAGCATAAAATTTCCGGCGGAGATCCGGCAAAGCTCACAGCGATTTCAGGAGCCGCCATCATTGGTGCTTTCAGTGCCATGTCGGCATCTCACCTGGTGAAGGTGAACAAACACGCGTTATCCTGTGTTCTTGGCGCTGCTATTATGGGAACTCTGATTACCGTATCTGAAAAGAAAAATATTAAGTGGCTGAAGGAATGGAATCTTACTATCGCGATTCTTGGTGCCATGATTATTACCGCATTGATTTAGGAGGGACAGGACATGAACAAAGATTATTTTGAGAATGAATATATGCCGCAGATGCACCGAATTGGAAAGCTTACGGGATTCCTTGGCGTTGTGTTATCCTTTGCTCCGGCCGCTGTTCTGGCAGTGGTATACGGACTTCTTCCCAATCCGGCGGCTCTTCTGACTGCGTTTATCGCAGCCGCCAGTGCTTTTGGATTTTTGTGGGTGGTAGAACCGATTTCCTATTTTACGGTACTTGGACCGGTGGGAACCTATATGGCCTTTTTGTCCGGAAATATTTCCAACATGCGTGTTCCCTGCGCCAGCATGGCACAGATCTCCGCAGGCGTGGAGCCGGGAAGCGATGAGGGTTCCATAATCGCAACCATTGGTATGGCGACCTCTATTGTAATCAATGTATCGGTTCTTACCATCGGCGTAATTCTGGGAAGCTCTGTTCTTTCCATGCTTCCGGCTTCTGTGACAGAAGCCCTCAACTACCTGCTTCCGGCATTATTCGGCGCTCTGCTGATGCAGTTTGGTTTAAAACAGAAGAGCCTTGCAGGCACCATGCTGGTATTCTCCATTCTGGTATGTATCGCTCTTAAGGCGGGTGTGTTCAACTGGCTTCCGGGGGCTTCCAATTATCTCGGAACCCTGTCCAGCGTGTTTGTGGCCATTGCCATTACTCTGTTTACATATGGGAAAAAGCCGGCTGATAAATAAGAGCGGAACCGTTACGAAAAACCATGTGTTACAGGAGGAAGCAAAATGACAAAGCAGTTTGTATATGAAGAGGTTCAAAAACTGGAAGCGGTTTGCAGAGAGTCCTGCGGCTTTTTGTGGAATCATCCGGAAACCGGCGGAAATGAGAAGGAATCCGCTGATTATATGAGGAATCTTCTGAAATCCGAAGGATTCAGGATTGTAAATGAGGAAAAGCTGGAGCATGCCTTTTATGCCGAGTATGGGAGCGGGTCTCCGGTGATTGCCATTCTCGGGGAATACGATGCTCTTCCCGGTCTGTCCCAGAAAACGGAAGCCGAAAAAAATCCGGTAAGCCCCGGGGGCCCCGGCCATGGCTGCGGCCACAATCTTTTAGGCTCGGCGGCCGCGACGGCTGCCATCGCGGTAAAACGGTTTCTGGAAGCCGGAGGAACCGGCGGTACGGTGCGGTTCTATGGCTGCCCGGAGGAAGAGCTTTTGAGCGGCAAGGTGAAGATGGCCTACTACCATATGTTTGACGGCTGTGACGCCGCCTTAAGCTGGCATCCCATGAGTGCGAATCTGGTATATGATGAAGGGTATCTTGCCAGCGCTTCTGCCAGGTTCTATTTTAAGGGAAAAACCTCCCATGCCGCCTTTGCCCCGGAGCGCGGACGCAGCGCTCTGGACGCAGTGGAACTTATGAATGTGGGCAGCAATTATTTAAGGGAACATACCATGGATTTTTCAAGAATCCATTATACCACAGACAGCGGCGGATTTCCGCCCAATATCGTTCCGGATAAAGCCAGCGCCTGGTACTGTGTGCGCGCGCCCCATATTGCGGATGTGAAGGAAATCCTTGAGCGGATCCATAAAGTAGCCATGGGCGCCGCCATGATGACAGAGACGGAAGTGACCATGAAAGTGGAGTACGGCTGCTGTGAAATGTTCCCGGGCCACAGCTTTGCGGATCTGGCTTATGAGAATCTTAAGGAAGCGCCGGGGCTTACGTATACGGAGGAAGAGATCCGTTTCGCAAAGGAGCTGCAGGCGACCCTGGATCCGGCAGTGCTTGCAAAGGACGAAAAGGTTCTGGAAGCCGCCGGTGCCGGAATGCAGGCGAAGGTATCGCCAAGAGAACTCTGGAAGAAGATTCCCCTTACGGCATCTTCTGACTGCGGTGATGTGAGCTATATGATGCCCATGTGTGCCGTAAACACCGCGTGCTGGCCGGTGGGGGTTGCGCCCCATACCTGGCAGGCAACGGCCTCCACAGGAAGCAGCCTGGGAGAAAAGGGAGCTCTTTATGCGGCCAGGGTTCTGGCTGGAATTGCCTACGACCTGTTTACAAAGCCGGAGTGCCTGGAGAAAGTGAAGGCTGAGTTTAAAGAGACCAGTGACGGTTCCTATGAGCCGATGTACGAGGAGTAAAAACAGTAACCGTTAAACTGCATACAGATGTTTTGTGAAAGCTGCCGGATCCTTTTGAGGTCCGGCAGCTTTTGTCTGACGGAATCCGAAAAAAGCTGTCCCGGGTTATTATTCGTGCGAAAAAGAGTCAGTTGGTGAGGAGTTTATTGTCAACAGAATTAGCCGTATGATATTGTATCATTATGTATAATCGGTGAAAGCAGGCATAAACAGATAAAAACAGGTAGTTGACATTGCCAGTTAATCGGAGGTATGAATATGGAAAAAGGCAGATTTGATTCAAAACTGTACCGGGCGGTATACAACAGCTATCA
>CANRXD010000214.1 GCA_947643685.1 uncultured Clostridium sp.
AAGGATCCGGCGGCTGAAATGCCGGAAGGAACCGGGACTGAAGAACCGGAATCCGATTCGTACAGATTAAAGTCTACTTTACCCACAGTAAATTCATTGACAGCAGTCTCATGATCTGTCATATATGCACGGATGCCGCCAATGCTGAACACTGCAATTAAGGCAACAGCCGCCAGAAATTTACCCCTCTGATTCCATTTTGTTTTCATATTCATTTTCCTCCTTCTTTTTTAAAGGCAGCGCCAGCGCCACTAAAATGGAGCCGGACACCAAGAGCAGATACCGAACAGGACCTTTTTGTATGTACATCAGGAAAAACCCTGTAAATGGAATATGAAATTTCACTTTTCCAATGATATTTTCAAACGAGACCATGGTTTCATCCGCTGTCTTATTAAAATCACCCTTGGTTTCATACTGTCCATTTTCTCCATCCGCGTGAATCACCCTGTGGACCACAAGGCCGTCGCCAGCTTCATAAGCAATAATATCGTGCTCCAGAACTTCTTCAGGAAGCTTACAGGGCCTGACATAAATCATACTTCCCACAGGAAGAGCCGGCTCCATGCTGCTGCTTAAAACAGCATATATCTGCATGCCTGCCGCCCGGGGCAAAAACAAAAGCGCTGCCAGAATCACGGTGCACAGAAAAAATACATTTACAACAATCTTCACTGCCTGTCCCATTCCGAATCCCTCTTTTCTTTTTGTTTTTCTGTTCCCTTCGTAACGTTACAAGATTTATCCGTTTAATCGAACTTATGTTCTATATTTATTTTTAATTTTTTCAAAATTTTTTTATGCCGGTATTGAAGTGTCGATAATGGGACATGTTTTTGCCTGGACACCTGCCTCAGGGATTCCTCCTGTACATAAAGATTAAAAATAAGCTCTTTTTCATCTTCCGGCAAATCAGTTAATACCTCTTTAAGTCGTTCCAGCATAAGATTTCTTTCGGCCATTCCCTCTGTGGAAAGCTGCTCCGGATCAGAAAACAGATCGCATCCATTAAAGTCTTCTGTATCCAGTGCATCATAAGAAAACACACCGTTTCCCACATCCCCTTCCCGAAAATATCTTTCCTTTCTCTCTCCACGACACCAGGTTTTATAAACACTTTCTGTTACCATAACCTTTTCCTTTCCCATCATGATATACTAATCCATCATACCCCTTCCTTTCATAATTAAAAAATATACAAAAAAATCAGGAGATATATTTTTGCATCGAAAATATATCTCCTGCCATTCGGTAACGCGTTGTTCCATTGCTAGGTAGTAGTTTCTTTCTTGCTTATTCCGGGTTCCGGCAAAATAATCTTTTGTACTCTACGGCACCTTGGACACTTAATTTCAATCTCCCCGCTGACCATAACATCTGCATCAAACAATCTCTGGTGGCAAACCAGGCAATAAATAATTTTTTTCAATCGATCCCCTCCCTTTTTTCGAACATACGTTCTGTATTTAAAATAACAGATATCCTATGTTTTGTCAATGATTTATGATAAAAACCTTCGATGTAAACGTTCTCGTAGTAACAGCTCAGGCTATCTGAACCGTTGCAATTTCTTATTGCATATTGTCTGTTACGATTCTCCACCGACAATAAATACTGCCGGCTATCATTGACGGCCAGCAGTAAAACAGTTTGTTCCCACTATTATATTTCTTCTTCAATAACCTTCAGGACATCTCCATAGTTATCAAAACAATAATCTGCCCGCCGGTTGATCTCATCCCGCTCGTGATCCGAGTATTTGTCATACATAATCGCAACCTGAATTCCTGCCCGATTAGCCGCTTCAATTCCAATCAGAGAATCTTCAAAAATAAGGCATTCCCCGGCTGTTACATTGAGCTCATCCATGACACGGTAGTAAATTTCCGGATTCGGCTTTATTTCTTTCGCATCTTCTCTTGTATAAATCTTTGAAAAATATTCTTCCAGCGGCGCCTTTGCCATAATATTTTTATTGGCACTGCGGTAAATGTCCATATTGGTTTTCTTCGTAGTTGTGGCAATTACCAAAATAAAACCTGCATCTTTTAATTTCTTTAAAAAGATTTCAGCACCTGGTTTATAGTCGATGATGCCGGTTAAATATTCATTGGCAATTTGATATCGCAGCCTGACAATTTCCTCCGGCTTCATGGAAGAGCCATATTTTTCTCCAAGATACCCGCAATATTCCTCATAGGGGTTCCTGGCTGTACTGAACTTTCTTAAGACGGAGTCTCTCTGCTCCTGGATTTTGGCCTCCTGAACTTCCTGCCCCCCCAGCGCCGTGTTTAATTTTGGGTCGACCTCATGCCAGAGTCCCACAGAATCAGCCAATGTGCCGTCATATTCAAATAAAATAGCTTTCTGGGCTGCTAACATATGCTGGATCTACCCCCCATCATATCAAAAATCCAGTCGAAATATTTTATGAATACCTATCCGGACTTTGGTGCTTTACCTAAACAGGCAAAATCAGTTTAACATACATATAAGTTCAATATAAGATGAATCTGGTGCCCGGACATATACTAAGAACCGGCCTATGAGCCCATATTTAACCTGGATGCTTCAGAGAGGGAAATGGAATCATCATTCTTTTTCATAAACAAAAGTCCAAAGGCACCAGGACCACAGTTACTGGCAATGGCAGAAGAGGCTCTCTGTACATAGACTCTTTCGAAAGGACAATATTGTTGTACCAGATCCTGTATATATTTCAGTTTTTCCGTATCCATCCCTGCGTAGGTAATAAACAGAATGCGGCGGTCAATATTTCTCGCATTCATAAATACCCTTCGGACATAGTGTTTCGCAGCGCGGGCAAAACCGCCAATCTCTATGCCTCCTACAACCATCCTGCTGTTTCGAAGCACAAGAACGGGGTGCAGAAGTAGTGCGTCACAAAGAACCTGTACGCGTCTGGATATTCTTCCTGACTGACACATAAAATGAGCACTCTATATGATAAAAGCCGATGAGATATACCGTCTTAACCGTGCTACGGTTTGGATGATTTCGTCTTTTGAAGCATGGTTTTCTGCCTTATAGGCAGCATACAATACGATCAGTCCCATACTGCTTGAGAGATGGCCCGAATCCAGAACCGTAACATTCTCAAAAGATTTTGCGGCTTCCGAAGCATTGGCATATCCCTCGCTGGCATGCTTTGCCATGGTAATATGGATTACATTCTGAGCCTCTGTCAGCCGCTCCGCAAAAAATTTTTCATAGTCATCTGCATCCGGCGGCTGGGAGAAGCCATTTTTTCCTGCGCTTATATGGGACAGCAGCTCGTCTGCCCTCAGCTCCCGTTCATCCAGAAAACGCCCCTGGTCTGTGCAGACATAGTAAGGACATATATGGATATTGAATTCCTTCGTCAGCACTTCAGGAAGGTCACATACACTGTCGGTCGTTACCATAATGGACACTCTTCTGGCCTGTTCAAAAATCAGGACATCCTTTCCTGCGTCTACCGTATTGGCAGTTTCATTTAATTTTACCAGTTCCTTTGGCAGAATGCTTAATACGGCTGCCTCCAGAAGGGCTCCGCTGACTGGCTTTGCCAGATAACCGCTGAAACCTTCCTTGCGGTACAGAAGCTGATTATCGCTTCCCGCATTGGCAGTCAGGGCGATTACAGGAACATCCTGACACAGCCCTGCCGGCTGTGTACGCAGTGCGTGAAGACACTGGATTCCATCCATCTCCGGCATCAGATGGTCCATCAGAATCGCATCATAATGCTGAATCTGCGTCAAACGCAGACAATCCACGGCACTTAAAGCCGTGTCCAGATGGATTTTCGTGGAAGACAGCAGCTTCCTCGCCACCATCAGATTCATCTCATTATCATCCACAACAAGGATATGGGCTTCCGGCGCCTCAAAACTCTGCCTGTATTGTTCCCCCTCACGAATCTTCACACGGGAATCCAGGGTAAAGGTCCCCAGTTCCCTATCGTCTACAATGTCCTGCTCCAACATCACCAGAAAGACAGAACCTTTGGTATAAACGCTGTTGACGCTGATTTCTCCTCCCATCAGCTCTACCAGCTGATGGACAATGCTAAGCCCCAGGCCAGTACCCTCGATATGGCGGTTTTTTTCCTCGTTTACCCGTTTAAATGCGTTGAAAATATAAGGAATATTTTCCTTTTTTACCCCCTGTCCCGTATCCTCTACGGAATACCAGACACGTACCCGGTTAAGGCTTAAACGTTCACACCA
>CANRXD010000215.1 GCA_947643685.1 uncultured Clostridium sp.
CCTATCGCGTTGAGGATGTAATCAATGAAGGCGGTGTTTATTCCATAACGCTGGGGGCGGTGAGAGCATGAGCCTGAGGGTAGAAATCAATGAGGATGATTACAGGCGTGTCATTAAGGCAATAAAACCATTGGAGAGATCAGAGGAATCTGTGTTAAAAGCAGCGGTGAACAATGCTGCGAAGAAAGCGCAGAAAAATCTGATCTCTTCTGCTTCGAAACGATATGTGGGAAGGGCGGCTAAAAGCGGCGCGATAAAGGAACAGAGCATGATAAAAAAAGCCAGTGTTTTTGGAGTGGCCGCAGCGATTGAGTTCGCATCTCCGATGAAAGAGATAGGAGACTTCCATGTGTCCAATATGAAAGTCAGTACAACAGCCTATACGAAGACAGGAAAACGCCAAAAAAGAAGGTTAAAGGGTAATGTCCTTCGGGGAGCATCAAAAGAGTTGGGGGCAGCATTTGTAGTACAGTTTAAATCAGGACACATCGCTGTTGTAAAACGTATTGATGGTAAAAATATGGATCAGTATGCCAATAAACCCAAAATCCCACATTACGCAAAGCTGGAGAAGCTTTTAAGCCCCAACGTGGCAGAAATGATTGGGAACAAAAATGTTTATAAGCCGGATAAGATTGCAGCCCTGCTCCACGAAGAGGTGGAAAAGGTCCTGGGAAAAGTGTTAGGAGGATAAGGCCATGGATGAAAAATATCCGCGCAGAACTCCTTTTCTTCTGATGCAGGCGTTAAAAGAGGAAGTGGAACAGATTGCGGATGATATGCGTTTTATGAAGCCTAAAAAGTCTGGAGAAGATACAGAGTATGTGAAAATGCAGGTGTTTGAGCAGGCGCTTCCGATTCCAGAAAAGAATACCAGGTCATATGGGGCCGTTCTTGAAACCATTGATTATCTGGATGAAAACACCGAAGACGCCGTTTATAATTGCCCCTGGGCTGTTGTCAAGGCAGATGCGGGGAAAATTCCGGGAATCAATGCGAATCAGAATGTCACTGTGGCAGTCTGCTTTGGAATTTTTAATGATTCTCTGGAAAATAATGGACACCGGGAGATTCTGAATCTGATCCAGAGGGTATATGAACGATTCGCAAAGGACCCCATTCTGGCTGGCAGCTATACATGTACCTGCGAGTTTGAATGGGCGCTTCAGGATGAGGACACATATCCGTATTATTTCGGCGCAATTGGGATGGCATTTGAGTTTATGGGAATAAGAAGGGAGAACAGATTTGTATGAGTGCGGAAAAAAAGACAGATGAACTGAAGACAGATGAACTAAAAAAGGAGACGGTGGCGGCATCGGAGCAGGGCACCCAGAGCAAAAGCGTGAAAACCGCTATTGGTTTTCCTAAATGCTATGTAGGGCCGTCCTTTATCGGTGCAAATAAAGGGTCTGTATACAAGGATGCATTGCCGCCGGCATTGTCGGAAGCAATTGCGGATAATCCGGTACTCGGCGCACTGGTCGTTCCGGTTTCAAAGCTGGCAGCCGCCAATGTAGCATTGGAGGATTCCGGATCATCGTTAAGTAAAGTATATGAGCGGGCCCAAATATATCTGAAAAATATGAGAAGGGAGTAATGCAATATGGCATATATGCATCGAATTGATACGGAAGAACTGCCTACCCAGGTTATAATTCCCGTGGAAAGTACGGCTGGCCTGCAGGTTGCAATTGGACTTGCCCCGGTTAATATGGTAGCAAATCCGAAAGTAAATGTTCCGGTCCTTTGCAATGATTATGCGGAGGCGGTAAGCCTGATGGGATTTTGCAGTGATTTTAAGAATTATACACTCTGTCAGGTTATTGACGCAAATTTTAATGTATTCCAGAATGCTCCGATCATCCTGATTAATGTTCTGGATCCGAAAAAGCATAAGAAAACGTATACAAAGGACAACATTCCGGTAGTTTCCGGCGTGGCGACAATCGAAGAGTATGGAATTCTGCTTGACGGACTGACTGTGAAGGCCGGGGGAACGGCAATGACAAAAAATGTGGATTATATTACAGGGTTTACCACCACAGGCGCGGTCGAAATTACATTGCTTGATACAGAAAAAACTGCGGATGTAACAATGATCGGCGTTGAAGGAAATATCCTGGATCCAACGATGATCACGAAGGAAGATATCATTGGCGGATATAATGTCAGTACAGGAGAGGAAACTGGCCTTGAGGTATTACGTCAGGTGTATCCCTCTACTGGATATGTTCCTGGCATTGTTCTGGCCCCACATTGGTCAAAAGAAGTTGAAGTTGCCGCAACGATGGCTGCCAAGGTGAAAGAAATCAACGGAATTTTTGAAGCCATGTGCGTCATTGATATTGATTCAGAAATTTACACAACTTATACAGAAGCAATGACGGCTAAAGATGACATGGGCGTGGTAAGCCGTGACGCAGTTCTTGTTTGGCCAAAACAGAAACTGGGTTCAAAGGTTTATGATGGTTCCGTGATCTGGGCGGCTGTTACGGCTACAACAGATGTTAATAATTCGGATATTCCAAAGAAATCCCCGTCGAATGAATTAAGCAATATGACGGCAACGATTCTGGAAGATGGAACCGAGATTCTTCTGGACAATACGAGGGCAGCAGCCATTAACAGTAAGGGGATTGTAACATTCATTAATGATAATGGATGGCGTGTCTGGGGTAATAATACCGCAGCATACCCGACAACGACGGATCCGAAAGATCGTTGGATTTCCTGCAGACGGATGATGAACTGGTATCGCAGTCATTTTATCCTGACCTATAAACAGTTTGTGGATGATCCAACTTCATACAGGCTGACAGAGGCTGTGGTGGATGCGGAAAATGTCTATTTGAACAGTCTGACATCCGGCGGGCATATCGCGGGAGGCGAAGTACAGTTCAGAGAAGAAGATAATCCGATTACAAGCATTCTTAACGGGCAGGTTATTTTCTATACCAAAATTGCTTTCTGGACACCAGCAGAACATATTACAAATACCATTGAATTTGATCCGGCATTAATCCAGTCCGCATTACAGGGAGGTGAATAAAGTATGGAGTTTACAAGTCAGATTATTCCGGAAGTAGTCAATAATTTTAACGTATACGATGCTTCCGGAAGTGTAATTATCGGTATTACAGATGAGATGACACTGGCTGATCTGGCAAATAAGGTCGCAACCGTCACCGGGGCCGGTATCTCAGGTTCTTATAATGTTCCGATTGTCGGACATTATGACAGTATTACCCAGGAGGTTCCTTTCCGGGTCCTTTATACTCCGGTCATGAAAATCTGTAATCCTATGAAGGTTGTGACCCTGAATATGCGCGGAGCAATCCAGGTTACAGATAAAGGAACAGGGACTTCGGACTTTGCGGGAATCCGCTATGTCGTTAAGGGGCGTCCAAAGCAGCTTTCTCCGGGTTCCTTAAAACCTGGTGATGTAATGGGAACCAAAGTACAGATTGAATGTACCTATGTTCTTTTTGAAATTGATGGGAGGAAGCTGGTTGAAGTCGATAAGCTAAACAATATCTTCCGGATTGAAGGAGTGGACTATATGGAAAAACTCCGGAAACTTTGCTGATTTTGAATATGATTGTAAAAGAAGGCTGTCGTTCTGATGTATACAAGAGAGGCAGCCTTAAAAGAGTGGAAAGGACATGGTGAAATTATGGAAATGGACGAAAAAGGATTGGAGAAAAGTGCCGAAGATAAATTTGATCTTAAACTGAAACTGGGGGATCCGTTCATGTTCGATGATATCGAGGTGTCGGAAATTGACCTCTCCGGCCTTGTGGAGCTGTCCGCGTCAGATATGTGCGCCATTGACCGCCAGATGAGTGCGATGGGGTATTCCTACGCGCGTCCGGAGGTGACCGGGCAGTATGCAGTGCTGGTTGCCGCAAGGGTAAACAAAAAGCCCTGGGAATATTGCAACAACATGAAAGCGCGGGACTATATCCGGCTCCGGGAGACCATACGGGCTTTTTTTTACGCGAGAGGATAAGACCGGATGATGTAAAAAAGATCAGAAGAGCGGTTTTATCACTTTCTCTGTATACCCATACTGGTATGGATTATTTCATGAGTCTTCCCCTAAAGGAAGTCATTGAAATATTACAGATGCTGCCAAAGAAGAAGGGGTGAATGGAATGGCGAATCAAAGGGAATATAAGCTGGCAATTGAGATTGCCGGAATGGTGAACAAAACGCTTGGCGAT
>CANRXD010000216.1 GCA_947643685.1 uncultured Clostridium sp.
CCGGAGCTTCTTGTCCGCGGTACGCGGGCAAGAAGATGCAAGGCTGAACTGTTACCAATACCTCCTGAATTGTTACAATATGTGTTGTTATCCTGGGAGAAATGCACTATAATGGATCCTGTGCAGTCATGAACCGGGAGGTGCACGATATGACAGAGCGAGAAAAAATGCTGGCCGGACTCCTTTACGACTGTGGGGATAAGGAATTACTGTCGCAATGGCACAGGGCGAAAGATCTGGTAAGGGATTATAACCAGACGGACTCCGCAAATGCAGCAGAAAAAGAGCGTATACTGAATGAACTTCTGGGGGGAAGAGGGAAAAATTTGTGGATTACTCCCCCTTTTTATGTTGATTATGGAAACAATATTTATTTGGGGGACAACTGCGAAATAAATATGAACTGCACTTTTTTGGATGACAATAGAATCATCATAGGAAACAACGCCTTAATTGCCCCGAATGTCCAGATATATACTGCCTTTCATCCGGCCAGTGCGTCTGAACGGTTTGGGAATCCAAAAGAAGATGGAACCTTTGAATTTTGCAGAACCCAGACTTCCCCTGTGACAATCGGAGATAATGTCTGGATCGGCGGCGGGGTCATTATCATGCCAGGAGTAACAATAGGAAACAATGTTGTAATCGGAGCAGGAAGTGTTGTCACTAAAAATATTCCTGACAACACGATTGCGTTTGGAAGTCCCTGCAGAGTAGTAAGAGAAAATAAATAACAGGAAATCAGCAGTGGAGATAAATAGCTCGCATACCATATTTCAACGGACAGATATTGTAACAGTTCAGATAGCCTGAACTGTTACCATTATTCCTCTTTTGAAAACTTCCAATCCATAGACTTGCACAAAAGTTTTGCAGAATTGTCTTTTCTGGTTAGATTTTCAATCAAGCTTCCTGTATAATACAAAGTGTAAAGGATGAATGTACAGAAAGGGGTTGAACAGAAAGATACCTCAGTGTAAAGTTAAGAAATACTGACTGGCTGGTTGATAAATCTTAAATCACAGAGAGGTATCTAAAATGAAGTCTACAACAAAAAAGAACAAAGAGCAACTGAATACTGAATTTTCTTCTGAAGAAATCATTGCTATCGGTAAAAAAGCTTATGAAGAAGCCGTCGCTGTCACCTGGAGACAGGCAGAGGTCGGGCGGACGTTCACCCAGAATGACAAAATCGCCCTCGTAGATGATAAGACGTTAGTCATCGGGGCTGATATCAGAAGTGAGAAGCACGATATCCGTGCCTTTGACAACCGGGGACGGGAGTTTTCAAAGAAGGCTTTTGAGTTTGGAAACAATGAGGCCGGTTTTGAAGAGGCAAAGGCCTGGATCCTGGAGATCAGGGACAGGCAGCACCTGGAGAAGGTCATGGTTGGGATGGAGCCAACCGGGCACTATTGGTTCAACTTCGCATCGTGGCTGATGAACGGGGGGATTACCGTTGTGCTGGTGAACCCGCACCATGTCAAAAAATCCAAGGAGCTGGATGATAACCTGAACCGCAAGACCGACCGGAAGGATCCCAAAGTAATTGCGGGGCTGGTACATGAAGGGCGTTATTCCATGCCATACCTGCCGGAAGGGCTCTATGCGGAACTGCGTAACCTCAATAACCTCCGTCTCATGAATACCGAAGAAACAACCCGGTGCATGAACCGCGTAAACCGGTGGCTGTCCATCTATTTTCCAGAATTCAGAACCGTCTTTAAGGACATCAGCGGCGTGGGAAGCATGCTTCTTCTGGAGCAGGCAGGCCTCCCGGAAGACATCATCCGTCTTGGTGCGGACGGGGTCAACCGGATTTGGAGGGAGGCGAAGCTGCGCGGGACAGGATATGCCAAAGCACTCAGGATTGTTTCAGCCGCCAGGCATAGTATAGGGCGCAAAGAGGGGCAGGAAGCCGCCAGGATGGAGATCCTCTGGGAGATCGTGCAGCTGAAAGGATACCTGAAATGGGAGGCGGAGATTCAGAGGCGCCTGGAAGAAATGGCCGGCGGGCTCCCATATGTGGAGAACATCCTGCAGATCCGTGGGCTGGGGATCCGTACCGTAACCGGAATCCTTGCAGAAACCGGTGATTTCACCAGGTTCAGCAACGCACGATCCGTACAGAAGCTGGCTGGGCTGGCACTTGTGGAGGACAGTTCCGGGAAACATGAGGGAAAAACCGTCATCAGCAAACGGGGGCGCAAACGTCTCAGGTACCACCTGTACCAGGCGGCCCTTGTATTGATTGCCCAGAAGGATGAATTCCGTGAAGTGTATGATTACTACCTAACGCGTGACAATAACCCGCTCAAAAAAATGCAGGCCCTTATGGCGGTGGCATGCAAGCTCCTGCGGGTACTGTATGCAATGATGACAAAAGGCGCGGAGTACGATCCGGGGAAGCTGCTTGGGGACATACGCAGGGAGCCAAGGAAGGCTGCGTAAGCGTCCGGCAGGGGAGCAGAACCAAGACAGAAGAGAAATATCCGGTATTCGGAGTCGGCTTGAACTGCCAAAAAAATGGTGGCTGAAGCCGGTTCCGAAAGAACCGGGGAACCAAAGCGGAACGTAACAGGATAACGTCCTCTGCACAAACAGAGCTGTTACAGGAAGCAGCCACAGACCATCAGGCCAGTATAAGGGCAAAGAATGAGCCAGCAGTAGTCAGCAGAAATATATTCCGTAGGGCATGACCCTGTTATCAAGCTTAGCTGACACCCGGTTTATGGATGCAGAACGAAAGAAGTTGGGAGCCGTGCGTTGACACGTGACCCCGTTGGACACAGGAGGTTAGCTGCCATAGCGTGAGTAGGGTATGCGTAGTGCCATATATAAAAAATGACAGACGTTTTATTTCTTATACCCTTTTCCAGCTGATCCAGTACATGATACCATGGATAATCCATCATCCCTGCTCATTCTACCTCGTTATACACTGAGATCTATCTGTAAAAAACCTTATTTTTCAACAAAAAACTGCTTGACAAAATGAGGAGGTAGCGCATTTACGTTTTCTCCTCTCAGGACGTTCCTATCTTCTTGGGGTTTTGAGGGTTCTAATATACTCCAGGCAAGCATTTAAAGGATTTAATGCAGTTCCTCGCGGTGATTTAGCAACAATATCTGGTATAGTCCCGAATTCCGCATTGCCTCTGCCATCTGGATTAAGGGACATCATCGCTCTGAACCTCATAATCAAATTGCTTTTTGGCAGTCTCACCATAAAAACATTAGAGCCTCCACCATCCCCTTTTGTACTTTGCCCTACAAGTTTTGCAAATTCAGGATTAATCTTATGCTTTTTAACATTTTAACTTTCCAAACTGAAATTTGTTATTTATTGCGATGCGTTTTCGTCTTCCTGCGGACCTCCTATGTCCCGGTTCAAAAGATCTGTCGCCCTCTACTCCGCCGGGCTCCAACCGCTGGCCCGCCTTCGGCGTTCCATCGGTTGGGGGGCTTTCGCCCCATCGGAAACAAAAAGGGGGAAGCCAGTTTTGACCGAGCTCCAAACGGGCTTCCCCCTTTCCGCTTCCTGCCCGGCTCAATGCGAGAGCATATTTTCAATAAATATCCCGTATCCTTTTGTTGAGTCCTGGATAAATACATGAGTCACGGCTCCAATTAGCTTCCCGTCCTGTATGATCGGACTGCCGCTCATTCCCTGTACGATTCCACCGGTGAGCTGCAATAGCTCCTCATCCGTCACCTGGATCACCATCCCTTTATTTTTCTGAAGACTCGAGTAATCCACTTTCTGAATTTCAATTTCATAGTCTTTCACCGCCCCTGATACATCGCTTCTGATAAATGCTTGGCCTTTGTGTACGTCTTGGCGGAAACCCACTGGAATGGCCCGGGACTGAATGGCTTCTTTAAACTTTTCGTTGACGGTTCCGAAGATTCCTTCGTCTGTATTGGCCGTCACTTCTCCCAGTTTTGTTCCTTTTCCATAATAGATCACCCCGGACATGACTCCGGGCTTCCCGGAAGCTCCCTTTTCTATTCCAAGAATCTGTGTCTCATACAGCTCCCCGTCCTCGATATCTACCAGCATCCCCGTATCGCTGTCGCTGATTCCATGGCCCAGGGCGCCGAAGGAGCCGTTTAAATCCACATAAGTTACTGTACCGATTACCAGGGTATAGTACCCGACCCACGCGCCAAACATATATGTTCCGGCATCTGCGTGAACGGGGTTTAAGTAAAATTTCAAA
>CANRXD010000217.1 GCA_947643685.1 uncultured Clostridium sp.
GTATGGAGCAAGGCGTTTCTATCGAAATGTAAATTACAAAAGTGGAATTTCGTGATGAAACCGACACATAGGGGATGCCTGTTTCCTCACCGATGATCTGGAAGAGAAGCAGCCGGGAGAATAGAGTGAGTCTTTGGAACATAACATGGAAAGGATACAGGGATTGTGGAAGAAGCCATTCGTTTGAATAAATATTTAAGTGATGCAGGGGTCTGCTCCCGGAGAGAGGCAGACAGGCTCATCGAAGAAGGGAAGGTACTGGTGGATGGCGCTGTGGCGCCCATGGGGCTTAAGGTGCGGCCGGGGCAGAAAGTGGTCTGCGACGGAACGGCAGTGGGCGGAAAGGAAAGCCCCGTGTTTTTGGCGGTCAATAAGCCAAAGGGAATTGTCTGCACTACCTCCGATAAGGACCATGCGGAGAATATTGTGGAATTTCTCCATTATTCCCGGCGGATTTATCCTGTTGGACGTCTGGACAAGGACTCAGAAGGACTGCTCCTTATGACGAATCAGGGAGATATCGTGAATAAAATCCTTCGCGGCGGCAATAACCATGAAAAGGAGTATGCAGTGGCAGTCAACAGACCCGTGACGGAGGAATTCCTGAAAAAAATGTGTGAAGGCGTGTGGATTGAGGATCTGGCTGTGCTCACAAAGCCCTGCAAGGCATGGCAGACGGGGTCCCATACATTCCATATCGTGCTGACTCAGGGCTTAAACCGTCAGATTCGCCGCATGTGCCGTGCCCTGGATTACCATGTGATGAATTTAAAGCGTGTGCGGATTATGAATATTAAGCTGGGAAATCTGGAACGGGGCGCGTACCGGGAACTCACAGGGGAGGAGCTTAAAGGACTTATGGCTTTGCTTAAAGATTCCACAAATCTCCCCATGGCAAACAGGGCCCGGGCCAGCCAGAGAACAGAGCCTTAGAACTGCGGACTGCAGATACAAAGGGGACGGGAAATGGAGACAGCCCGGGAAATTTCCGGGTGATACACAAAACGGACGGAAACAAGTAAAGGAGCAGATGGAATGGATGAGAGATTAAAACGGATGAAAGAGCTTCAGACCATGCTCTCAGAGGCCTCCAGGGCCTATTATCAGGAAAGCCGGGAGGTAATGACTAACTTTGAGTATGACCGGCTGTACGAGGAGCTTTTGAAACTGGAGAAAGAAACCGGGACTGTTTTTGCGGGAAGCCCCACCCAGGAGGTAGGTTATGAAATTTTGAGTGAGCTTCCCAAGGAACGTCATGACAAGCCGATGCTGTCCTTAAATAAAACAAAAAGCGTAGAGGAGCTAAAGGAATGGCTGGGCGGTGAAACCGGGCTTTTATCCTGGAAGATGGATGGCCTGACTGTCGTTTTGACCTATGAGAACGGAATGCTTTCAAAGGCTGTAACAAGGGGAAACGGAGAGATCGGAGAGGTAATCACGGGAAATGCAAAAACTTTTGTGAATCTTCCCATGGTAATTCCTTTTAAAGGGCGTTTGATTCTCCGTGGAGAAGCCGTGATTACCTATCCGGATTTTGAAAAGCTGAATGCATCCATTGACGATGTGGATGCCAGATATAAAAATCCCAGGAATCTTTGCAGCGGCTCCGTGCGGCAGCTGAACAGTGAGATTACAGCCGGAAGAAATGTGCGGTTCATGGCGTTTTCTCTGGTACAGGCTGAGGACATGGATTTTCACAATTCCAGAAAAGAGCAGTTTTTATGGCTGGCTTCTTTAGGCTTTGAGACTGTGGAGTTTGTGGAGGTGACGGCACAGACTCTTGAGAGCGCTGTGGCAGACTTTGCGGAAAAGATCAGTCATTATGAGGTTCCCTCTGATGGGCTGGTACTGCTTTACGATGATATCGCATATGGGGCTTCCCTGGGGAGGACCGCTAAATTCCCAAGAGACTCCATTGCTTTTAAATGGGCGGATGAAATCCAGGAGACTTCCCTGTCTTACATTGAATGGAGCGCATCCCGGACCGGGCTTATTAATCCGGTTGCCGTTTTTGAGCCCGTGGAGCTGGAGGGCACCACCGTAAGCCGTGCCAGTGTCCATAATATCAGCATCATGGAAAGCCTGGAGCTGGGAGTCGGCGACAGAATTACTGTTTATAAAGCCAATATGATTATTCCGCAGATTGCTGACAACCTCACAAGAAGCGGAGTCAGGGATATTCCGAAAATCTGTCCGGTCTGCCAGGGAGCGACGGAAATAAGAAGTATCAACGATGTGAAGGCCCTGTACTGCACCAATCCGGACTGTCAGGCAAAAAAAATTAAAAGCTTTGCCCTGTTTGTCAGCAGGGATGCGCTAAATATTGACGGCCTGTCGGAAATGACCCTGGAAAAATTTATTGCTGCCGGTTTCATCCATGAATTTGATGATATTTTTCATCTGGACCGCCACCGGGAGGCGATCGTTGACATGGAGGGCTTCGGGGAGAGGTCCTATGAAAAGCTTGTGGCGGCGGCAAAGACAGCTTCCCACACTACGCTTCCCCGGCTGATTTATGGCCTTGGGATTGCAGGCATCGGCCTGGCCAACGCCAGGATGATCTGCCGCCATTTTAATTTTGAACTTCCTGATATGCGAAAGGCCGGTGCAGATGAACTCTGTGCCATTGATGGAATCGGAGCGGTTCTGGCCGACGCGTGGGTGAAATATTTTGAAAGTGAGAAGAACAATGAGGTTCTGGATCACCTGCTGGGGGATCTGACCTTTGAAAAGGAGACCACAGAAACCGAAGCCCAGACGCTGGCCGGAAAGATTTTCGTGATTACCGGTTCCGTGGAAAGGTTTGAAAACCGGAAAGAGCTTCAGGAATTCATTGAGGCCAGAGGCGGAAAGGCCACCGGCTCTGTGACTTCCAAAACCAGTTATTTAATCAACAACGATGTGACATCAAAGTCCTCAAAGAATAAGAAGGCCAGAGAACTGGGCATCCCTATTCTTTCGGAGACGGATTTTCTTAAGATGATAGAGGAAGAAGAACATGCCGATAAAGATACAGAATAATTTACCTGCGAGAGCCATACTGGAAAGTGAAAATGTATTTATCATGGATGAGGCCCGGGCCCTGAGTCAGGATATACGTCCGTTGGAAATTCTGATATTAAATCTTATGCCTCTTAAAGAGGACACGGAGACCCAGCTTTTGCGGGCATTATCCAACACGCCCCTCCAGGTGGAATGCACCTTTATGACCATGTCCACCCATGAGTCCACCCATACCTCCGCCAGTCATTTAAACAAGTTTTATGTAACCTTCAGGGATGTGAAGAAAAGCCACTATGACGGTATGATCATCACCGGTGCGCCGGTAGAACTCATGGAGTATGAAGAGGTCAACTATTGGGAAGAACTGAAAGAGATCATGGAGTGGAGCAAAACACATGTGACCTCCACCATGCATCTTTGCTGGGGCGCCCAGGCCGGCCTGTATTACCACTATGGAATTCCAAAATATTTAAGGAAGGAAAAGCTTTCCGGCATTTACACCCACAGGACTCTGGAACGGAAGATACCGCTTATGAGAGGATTTGACGACTGTTTCAAATGCCCCCACTCCCGGTATACGGAGGTGCGGGAGGAGGATATTTTAAAACGTCCGGAACTTATAATCCTGGCGAAATCCGAAGAGGCCGGGGTATTTCTGGTAATGAGCCGGGACAGCCGTCAGATTTTCGTCCAGGGGCACCCGGAATACGACAGAATGACCTTAAACGGAGAGTATCACAGAGATTTGAGTAAGGGCCTGAATCCTTCTATCCCGGAAAACTATTATGAGCACGATGACCCGTTTTCTGTGCCGCCGCTTGTATGGAGAAATATGGCCAATACCCTGTATACAAACTGGCTTAATTTTTACGTATATCAGGTGACGCCGTACAAATGGCGCTAAAAGCTTGAAAATACAAGGTTTTATGCGTGTGTGGTTTTTGAAAAACGATGTACTGCCATGTAAATCTATGCTATTTTATACCAAAGAAGAATAACATGAAGCTATTTGGAATGGCTTATAATAGTAATAAAAATGTTCTTTAAACCAAAAGAGCATGAGCCAAGTCATTTACACGCTTTATATGGGGAACATATTGATATTTTCGATTTAAGAACTTACCACCTGGATATTTAAGTGATGGAAAAGCGTTGTAATCCCTATGAATACTGCCTGTAATAGAATCAAGAACGAAGGTGTAAGAATGGATGCAT
>CANRXD010000218.1 GCA_947643685.1 uncultured Clostridium sp.
CCCATAAAGACCCGGGACCTCTGCCAGAAGCCCCAGGCCATTTTTATCAGACAAGCCCTGCTCTCCATGTCCGATTACAATAAGCGGAAGACCTTCCATTCTGCACTGGTATGCCAGTTCCTGCAAAAGCCCGGCCTCTTCCTGTGACTCACCGGTACAGACAATCACCGGCCATCCCTGAAAAAGAAGCGCTTCCCGGACAATGATCCCTGCCAGACCGCTCTCCTCCAGAAGCTTTGACGTCAGGCTCACAAACAAAAGATTTTTATCTAATAGCCCGGCAGCCTGCTTAATAAGGAACCTTCTGCCGCTTCCTGTTTCTCCGGTCAGAAAAAGCGGTCCCCGCCCGCCTTCCAGATATTTCGCCAGCCGCAATACAAACTCCTTACGTCTGGTTCCTGCCACCTCCTCCGTCTTTTCTTTGGGGCAGAACCATCTGGTTCCCATCCTCCACCAGAGCGGCGCCGGTTCTCCAAAAGCAAAATGAGCAGACATGATCCCGTCCAGTCTGAGCCACGTTTTTGTACAGGCATCAAAAAGGGCAAGCCGCCTCATACGCCCCGTGTCAAAAACAGCGGATTCCCCCAGCCTTTTTTCTGCCATTTCCATAAGCAGCCTGCTGTGCTCCAGCGATATTCCCGGGCCCTTTGCCCCCATCTTCATAAGCAGCGGCCAAAAGCCGTCATGAATCCACCAAAGTGCCGCCAAAAAAACCACATATAATTCTTTTTCTGAGAGTCGCAGCCGTTTCTGCATCTCAAAAAGCCCCATTCCTTCCGTCTGAGGCTTTTTTAACAGAGCCCAGAACTTTTTTGTACGCTCCTCAAGCTCTTCCTCTGTAAGATCTGAAA
The DNA here is from genome assembly GCA_947643685.1 of uncultured Clostridium sp. Taxonomy (GTDB): domain Bacteria; phylum Bacillota; class Clostridia; order Lachnospirales; family Lachnospiraceae; genus CANRXD01. Next base: position 852 of record CANRXD010000218.1, read on the forward strand.
GGGGAAGCTCCCTGTCCTCCCGGTCTCCAAAAATACCATACCTTATTCCAAGGGCCAGCTCATGATACCCGGCGGCTCCCAGAAGCTTCCTGTACTCTTCTGTCATGTATGTCTCTCCCATCACTGTTTCCCACAGAATTTCATTCCATTCTGATACTGTTCTCTGATTGTTTCCCCTGGCGGCTCTCCGGTGATGTCCAGATAGTGCTTCTCAAGCTGGTGATAATACCGTTTCAGCATATTCCCATCCTTCTGTTCTATGAAACAGTCCATTTTGCAAAGATTCACCGCTTCCCTTATGATATTAATTTCTTCTGACAGTGTAAGGGCATGCAGACAGGCTTCATAATCCTTTTCTTTCTTATAAATCTGAGCCAGCTCAAAAAATGCGTCTCCCAGCTTTCTGTCGAAATACGCCCTTTCACTGACACACCATACACCGTCGATATCTTCAAGGAAAGCGCCCTCATACAGCCGGCTGATTCCGGATGCCTGAAGCAGCGCCTCCGGATCCTTTGCATCCGCTGCATGCACAAATGCCATGACTCTGTCCACATCAGAAAACAGGCAGCCGCTCTTTAAAAAATACTTCCTGTCTTCATAACAAATCAGATCTTCCAGTCCATACGGACTAAAGCTTTTGCGGAGGGTGGAGAAAATATTATGTAACGCCGCCACCTCATTGGACGGAAGCTCATCCACATCATTCCACAGCGCCTCGATGATCTGCTCCCGGGTCACGGGCTGTTTCATAAAATACAGATAGGCCATACATTCCTTTGCTTTATGGGTGCGGAAGCGGATATCCTCCCCTGTTTCCATCACAGTCATGCGGAATTTTCCAAAGCAGTTGACAAAAATGTGGCAGGAAGCAGATTCGGTCTCCTTTGCTTCCTCCAGCATGCACAGCCATGAGCACCTGCGCCTGTCCGGCCATCCGGACGGCTGCCCCAGCCAGGGATACTTTTTTAAGATCCGGACTCCCGCCGCTGCTAACTTACAGCCCCCGGCTTTGTCTCCCTTTTCAAATCGCTCCAGCCCGGCCTGCACATCATAAAACGCCGCCAGCCATTCCGGCGTTTTTTCTTTGTCGGGAGCCGTGACATCCTCTTCCTTTGTTTCAAAGGTTTTAAGGCTTCCGTTCCGACGGCCGCAAAGCTGCTTTAAAAGACACCGCTCTTTCTCTGACATCCACCAGCTCTCTTGCGTCTCCCCTGCCTCTTTCCTTTCTCCTGTCTTTCCTCTCTCTCCTGTCTCTTCCCTTTCTCCTGTTTCTTTCCTCTCTCCTGTCTCTTCCCTTTCTTCTGTTTTCCCTCTCTCTCCTGCCTCTTCCCCTCCAATTTCCGTCCAAAGCTCTGTAAGCTCCAGGCAGACTCTTCGAAGCTGGCGCAGCTTCTGTCTGTCTGTAAATGAGAGTCCCTCTGAGGGCCTTTCTGACATATCCCGATACAAAATCTTAGCCTGATGGATAAACCCCTGACGAATCTTCAGAAAAATTCTTGCTGCCAGATATTCAAACCATCTTATGTCCAAGATTCCTTCCTGCTCCATTGCCGTCTTGAGAATCCGGTCCGCTGTCTGATCCATCCCTTTCTCACAGTAAAATTCAACAGACATGGTTATCAGTCTTTCGTATAACCGCCGTTCTCCATGGCAGCCACTTAACTTCCGTATTTCCTCCAGGACCTCCCGCTCCACCACAGCGAAATCTCCGCCTGTATATAGTTTAAAAAAAAGCTCCAGAACCCTGCCGTGTTCAGAAACAGTGCTCCTATGGAGTCTGCACCAGTTAAGCGCTTCTGACAGAAGAAAATATCGTTTCTCCTCCAGAAGTTCAAATCCGCTTCGTTCCAGCACTGCCTCCACCATAGTGCCGGAATTTGCCATCAGCGCATATTCCAGAGCCTGCTGCGGCTGCCCGTTTCCCAAATAGCAGGCCGCTGCCCGTCCGCAAAGTTCCGCCTGCTCTTCTTCTGTCAGCTGGCTCCTTAAAAAATCCCGAAACATGGAATGGTAGCGGTATACCTCGAAATTTCCCTCCGTCTTCTGAACAAACATATTTTCCTGAACCAGATACCGAAGCTGCCCGGAGGCGTTTTTTATCTGTGCAACAGCGTTGCAGATCCGGCTGTCCAGATACTCCAGCACAGAAGTTTTTTTGAGAAACTCCTGAAGGTCAAAAGGCAGTTTTCGAAACAGCTCATACATAATATAATCATGAACCATGTACTCCTGACAGATTTTAAGCATCTGGTCCCGGCTCACGGGAATCCGGCCCTGTTTCTGGTATAAGTGTAAAAACATGACTCCGGCCGGCCACCCTTCCGTGTACCTGTAAATAGCCTCCGCCACATCCAAAGAAATACTTTTTACCCTTCCTGATTCCAGAAGCTTAAAGGTCTCCTCCCTGGAAAAAGCCAGATCCTCCGTCTTTAAAACAATCGCTGTCCCCTCCAGCACATACCGGTTTACAAACCTTGGAAGCGTCCCCTTGGTGGTAAGAAACATCCGGATCCGGTTTCCTGTGTTTTTAAGAATCGTATCCAGAAGTTCAAAGATTTCCTCATTTTCGATCTCCTGAAAATCATCCAGCATGATCAAAAGGCTACGATCTTCTCCGCCTTCTGTACTGCTTAAGTGGTTTAATGCAGCTGACACTGTCTGCCCGTCCCGAATCCCCTCAGCCATGCTCTGGCCATCCTTTCCAAAATTCTGACGGATGCCTTCCCTCAGATATCCAAGGAATACAGAGCTGTCATTGTCCTGCCGGTCCAGATGGTACCACAAAAAACGGCATCCGCTTTGAAGCGCATACTCACTCATGAACATGGTTTTACCAAACCCCATGTTCGCATGAAATACAATCAGACGTTCTCTGCACTGTTCTATTTTTCTTGTCAGAGCCGTTCTTTCCACATAATCCCGCACAGGACGCGGATGCTGCAGTTTTGCTTCCAATAAAATATCAGGTTTCATTTTCCACCTCGGACGGTAAACGGGCATGCCTGCGGAGCATTTTTTCTTACAGGAAAAAGTCTTCACGCTTTCGCGTGACAAGGTCCTTTCTATAAACAAAAAAAGACTTACAATTATTTCTATTGTAAGTCTCAACTTCCACATCATCAATAAATTTCCAATGAACGGTCCGAATTATCCGTTGAGCGGTTTATATGCTTCCCTGAGTCGTTCGCGGAACGCTGTCATTCTTCTCCTTGCCACCGGCAGTTTTGTCCCCTCAAACAGGATCACCTGCCCCGTCTCCAGCACTCTCACATGGACAATATTTACCATAATGCCCCGGCGTATCTGAAAAAAGTCCCGGCTCAGCTGTTCTGCCGCTTCCTTAAAGCTCGTTGTACA
>CANRXD010000219.1 GCA_947643685.1 uncultured Clostridium sp.
GGCAACTGACCCGGATCGAGAAGGGGAAGCGATATCCTGGCATTTGATGAAGGCTCTGAAATTGGATGATGTGAAGGATAAAAAGGTGTTTCGTATCAGTTTCAATGAAATCACAAAAAATGCCGTAAAGACGTCCTTAAAAACGCCGCGTTCCATCGATATGAACCTTGTGGATGCACAGCAGGCCAGACGTGTTCTGGACCGTATGGTGGGATACAGTATCAGTCCGATTTTATGGGAAAAAGTAAAGAGGGGCCTCAGTGCCGGACGCGTTCAGTCGGTGGCGCTCAGAATGATCTGTGACAGAGAAGAAGAGATTGCGGCTTTTATTCCGGAAGAATACTGGTCTTTGGAGGCGCTTTTAAAAGTGCCTGGTTCCAGGAAGCCAGTGGTGGCCAGATTTCACAGGGACCGCAATGGAAGCAGTGAGATTGAAAACAAAGAAAAACTGGACGAAATCGTAAAAAATCTGGAAAACAGGAAATTCGTGGTTTCTGAAATTAAGGACGGAGAGCGTATAAAGAAGCCGCCGGTTCCCTTCACTACGAGTACCCTGCAGCAGGAGGCGTCAAAGGTCCTTAATTTTTCTACTCAGAAAACTATGCGTCTTGCACAGCAGTTATATGAAGGCGTGGATGTGAAGGGACACGGGACCATCGGTCTTATCACATACCTGCGTACAGACTCTATCCGTGTGGCAGAAGAAGCGGATATGACCGCAAGAAAATTTATTGAAGAGCAGTATGGAAAGCAATACACGGCTATTTCCGGTGCTGTAAAAAAGACTAATGGTAAAATTCAGGATGCCCATGAGGCAATTCGGCCTACGAATATTGAGCTTACTCCAGTGCAGGTGAAGGATTCTCTGCCCAGAGACCAGTTTCGTCTTTATCAGCTGATCTGGAAACGGTTCGCCGCCAGCCGTATGGCCAATGCTGTTTACGAGACTACATCTGTAAAAATAGACGCGGGCGGGACCATCTTCTCCATGTCTGCCTCAAGAATAAAATTTGATGGTTTTATGTCGGTATACATGGAAGCCGAAGAGAAGGAAGAAAAAGATCAGATTCCGGCAAAGCTGGAAACAGGAATGGAGCTGGAGCTTCATGAACTGGAAGAGCAGGGAATCGGCCGGCCAAGTACCTATGCTCCGACGATTACCACTATTCTGGCACGGCGCTACATTGTAAAGGAAAATAAGAATCTTTACGTTACGGAACTGGGCGAAGTGGTGAACCGGATCATGAAGCAGAGCTTTCCAAGTATCGTGGATATCACATTTACTGCGAATCTGGAATACCTTCTGGACAGCGTTGGAGAGGGACAGACTGACTGGAAAACTGTGGTCAGGAATTTTTACCCCGATCTGATGGATGCGGTGGAAGAGGCCAAGCAGAGCCTTGAGACTGTCCATATTGCCGATGAAGAATCTGATGAGGTATGTGAACTTTGCGGAAGACGGATGGTGATTAAGTATGGTCCTCACGGAAAGTTTCTGGCATGCCCTGGTTTCCCGGAGTGTAAGAATACGAAACCTTACCTGGAAAAGACGGGTATTCCCTGTCCCAAGTGCGGCAAAGAGGTCATTTTAAAGAAAACAAAAAAGGGCCGGAAGTATTATGGCTGTGAGGCAAATCCGGATTGCGATTTCATGTCCTGGCAGAAACCATCGGCAGAAAAGTGTCCGGAATGCGGAAGTTATATGGTAGAAAAAGGGAATAAGCTGGTATGTGCCAGTGAGCAGTGCGGTTTTGTAAAAAATAAGTAGAAAATTGGAAATACCCGGCGTAATCGTATTTATGCCGGGTGTTTTTGTGCAATAAGAAGATGCGTCCGGGTGCACAAAAATTTTCATAAGGCAGATGCCGCGTGTTTCTTTTCCACGGTACGCAGGCAAGAAGATGCAAGGCGGAACTGTTATAAATATTCCGCAGGAATGAACGGTTATTATTATTCTGCCAGGCAGCGGCGGTGGGCGGACTGATTTTTCAGACCGGATGGAATTTAAGGAAATCGGTCAGGAGCTGTTGGCAATATACGAAATATTCGGAAAGATAAACGATTGTAAAAAAGATATAAATTTGTTGCAATAAACCAGAAAAGTCTTGATATTCGGAAAATGTCGTGTTACAATTTAGGTGATAAAAGATTTTTATTATACGATACTGAGAAGAAAAGGAGGTTTTCGGATAATGAGTGTGGAATTATTGGATAAGACTCGAAAAATAAACAAATTGCTTCATAACAACAATTCGCACAAAGTTGTATTTAATGACATCTGTGAAGTACTGAGTGAGATTCTATTGTCCAATATACTGGTCATCAGTAAGAAAGGAAAAGTTCTTGGTGTAAGTATCTGCCCCGGAGTGGAAGAAATCCATGAGTTAATTGAGGACAAGGTTGGTGGTTATATTGATAAGATGCTCAATGAGCGTCTCCTGAGCGTACTTTCCACAAAAGAGAATGTGAACCTTGCCACACTGGGTTTTGCAGAAGAAAATGTAAAAAAGTATCAAGCCATTATTACCCCGATTGATATTGCGGGAGAGCGTCTTGGAACTTTATTCATTTACAAATCGGATGAACAGTACGACATTGATGATATTATCTTAAGTGAATATGGCACCACAGTTGTGGGACTGGAAATGATGCGTTCTGTCAATGAGGAGAATGCCGAAGAGACAAGAAAAGTACAAATTGTAAAATCTGCCATCAGTACCCTTTCTTTCTCAGAACTGGAAGCGATTACTCATATTTTTGATGAGCTGGATGGGAACGAAGGGATTCTTGTGGCCAGCAAGATTGCAGACCGGGTAGGAATCACGCGTTCCGTGATTGTCAATGCGCTGCGGAAATTTGAGAGTGCAGGGGTAATCGAATCCAGATCTTCCGGCATGAAGGGGACTTATATTAAAGTGTTAAATGATGTAATTTTTGATGAGCTGAAATCGCTGAAGGCGGCTAACTCTGCACGTGTGTAAAAAGGCGAAATGTACAGGAAAAATGGCACAAAATGTGAGAGTAAAAGAGTATGCCGCAATGAATATAATGCAAATGAATTAAGGATACCAGAAGTGGCTGCTTTACGAAATTTTGAATGGCTGAAAACAGTGTGATCTGTTTTCAGCCATTTTGGAGCAGGGATTTTGCAATGCAGCTTTGCATTCTGAAATATGTGCAGGGGTTTTTCTCATACCGGCTGCAAGTATGGGAGCGGGGAAGCACAAGAGTATGCGGCAATCTGCTTTAAAGCATGATGATGCCTGCATCAGCAGACATTTCTGTTTGGGGAGAAGCATATGAGAGAGTACACGTATATTTCTTTAAGGGAAAGGCCACAGTTAAGGGACAGTGCTGCCGAATGGTTTCACAGCAAATGGGGAGTTCCGCAGGAAGCGTATCTTGAATGCATGGAAGCATATCTTAAACATAAAACGGAATACGGCTGGTATCTTTGTCTGGATGAGGAAACAATCATTGGGGGGCTTGGGGTAATCGAAAACGATTTCCACAACAGGAAGGACCTTACGCCTAATGTTTGTGCTGTTTACACAGAGAAGGAATATCGGTGCAGGGGAATTGCGGGGGCCTTGCTTAATATGGTTGTAGATGATTTGAGATCAAAAGCGATAACACCAGTCTACCTGCTTACGGATCATACAGGTTTTTATGAAAAATATGGATGGGAATTTCTGTGCATGGTTCAGGGGGATCATGAATCCTTTTTGTCAAGGATGTATATACACTGGTAGCAGTTCAGGGGAATATCTGAATAGTTACCATAAAATGGAGATTTTTGGTAACAGCTCAGCCTGGGACTTTGCACTTGCTGCAAAGTCCGTAAGAATACGTGAAGGTTGGGGAGAATCCAGCCCTTCACCGCAGGTGAACATTAAATGGGCTGGATACCGTAACAGTTTAGTTGGATGGCTGAACTGTTACCGATTTTTGGTGAATTCAACAGAAAATGCTTGCGCTTGCCGGGCTCTTGTGGTATAGTTGAAAAGCTGATATTATGCACGTCTGCGGATTCTGAGAGTGGTGCTTTCAGGCGGTGCCTGAAGGTCTTTAGGGAAGTAGGATGCAGGCGGAAGAGAAAACCAAATGGAGGAAAAGAAAATGAGCGTTATTTCAATGAAGCAGCTTCTGGAAGCCGGTGTACATTTCGGACACCAGACAAGAAGATGGAACCCTAAGATGGCTC
>CANRXD010000220.1 GCA_947643685.1 uncultured Clostridium sp.
CCGGCCCGGCGTTCATTCCTTAATCAGCTTTTCCATGAATATGCCAGGGGAAATCAAGCGGTTTCCTCTGCTCCTTTCTGCTTTTGAGGAAGGACTTAAAGCAATCCGGGAACAGATTCCTTCCAATGATATCCGGTATTATGAAGAATCCAGGGAGAACACCGGCCCGGAAGCCCTCTTCCTCCTTTCCTCTGAAGCGGCTTTTGTGAAGCAGATCACATCTGCCATCGAGGAAAATCACACGTTAGGACGGCTGTTTGATATGGATGTTCTGGATGTCTCCGGAATTTCCCTGTCCCGTTCCATTCTGGGACTTCCCCCGCGCACATGTCTGATCTGTGGGGAGAACGCGAAAATATGTGCCAGAAGCCAAAGGCACTCCATGGAGCTTATTTCCTGGCGCATTGCACAGATACTTAACGACTATTTCCGGAACCAGGCCGCCGACATGGCCGCCGCCTGTGCGGTCCGTTCTCTGCTCTATGAAGTCTCCGCAACCCCAAAGCCGGGACTTGTGGACCGGAATAATTCCGGTTCCCACAAGGATATGGATTTCTTCACATTTTTAGACAGCAGCGCTGCCCTGATTCCATGGTTTCGTGATTTTTTCTGTATCGGATGGGACTGCCGCCAGGAAACGGAGGACAAACTTTTTGACAGGCTGCGCTTTGCAGGACAACAGGCAGAAAAGAGTATGTTTTCCGCCACCGGAGGAATTAACACTCACAAAGGTCTTATCTTTTCCTTTGCCATCCTGTGCGGCTCCCTGGGAAAGGTCCACGCCGGAATATGCAGTCCCTTAAATTCCGGGGATGTCATTTCCCTGTGCCGACGGCTCGGGGCATATTCTCTCCCTGATTTTTCAGCGTCCTCTTCTGCTAAAACCGCAGGAGAGCAATGCCATGCCGCCTACGGTATCACTGGAGCCAGGGGAGAAGCGGCGGCCGGATTCCCTTCGGCCCTGACCCTCGGGCTTCCCGCCTTAAAGCACTGGCTCCATGAGGGCTTTTCCCTCAACGACTCCTCTGTACTGGCCCTTCTTACCATGCTGGCGAAAGTGGACGACACCAACATGATTCACCGCGGCGGCCGTGCCCTGGCCCTGGAAAGCAAAAAAGAAGCCGCAGATATCCTTTCAGATATTACGGCCGGCTCCTTCACAGAAAAGCTGACAGCCTTTGACGCAAACTTCATCGGACGGAACTTAAGTCCCGGGGGATGTGCGGATCTTCTGGCTGTCAGCCTGATGTTTCTGTTTTTAGAGTCTTCTTATCTGACGACTCCCTTTAATTAAAGCGCCCCATGAGCTTTGCCAGAGGCGAAACCACATCTGACAAAGATTTTATGGCATGGTTGAGTTCATCAATATCGATGGACTCAATTTTTTCCAGAGCTTCCTTCACGCCCTCCTCACTGGTGACTGCCATCTGGTCCACATGCTTTACCAGACCTGCCAGATCTGCCTCAGAAAGCTGTCTGGAAATCACGCGCAGTTCCTTTGTTGCCGTTTCGATTTCCTCCGCCGAAGTTTTTAGCTTTGGAACCAGGGAAACATAGGCCAAAAAAACCAGAAAAAATACGGCCACCGTACACGCAGCCATAACTGCCAGCATATAAAACTGTTTTCTGGCGTACCTCTTTCTCTCTTCTTCTGTTTCAATGAGCTGCTCCATCATTCTTTCCAGACGGTCACGTTCCTCCATACCATATTCCTCCTTCATTTTTGGGGACTGCGGATATTTCCCGAACGTTTATGGCTCTCCCGCTCCAGAATCTCTTTAAACGCTCTCACAGCCTCCGATACAGACGCCGCCTGGAAAATCCCCCCGGCCACAGCAATTCCGCCGGCCCCCAGTTGTAACGGGCGGCTACAGTTCCTGGCAGTCAGGCCTCCGATTGCCACATTGGGAATTGGTGCCGCCTTTAAGATTTCCAGATAGGTTCCGTCTTCAATGAGTGTGGCATCCGGCTTTGTGGAGGTAGCGTACCAGGCGCCGCTTCCCAGATAATCTGCCCCCTCCTCGCAGGCACGGCGTGCCTGCTCTGCTGTCTTTGCCGTAGCTCCGATGATGAAATTTTTAAGCCCCATCCTCTCTGTGATTTCCCTGGCAGCGGCTACCGGAATGTCACTCTGTCCCAGATGGACTCCATCGGCCCCGCAGGCCAGAGCAATATCCAGACGGTCATTGACCAGGAACAGCGTACCGCTTTTTCTTGTCTGTTCCCGAAGCCACATGGCATCTCTTAAATACTCTGCAGAGGTCAGATCCTTTTCCCGAAGCTGAATCATATCAAGGCCGGAAGAAAGCGCCTCCAGAATCTTTTCATCTCCCAGCTTCCGGTCTGCAATCCCATATAAAATTCCCTGTTTCTTCATATATTTTATCTCCTGAGCTTGAAGATTTGCAACTAAATTTCCAGATTTTCCATTAAATATGCCCGGTATGCTTCCTCCTGAAATCTGCTTAAGGCATCCAAAAGAGCCGTTTTATAAGTTCCGTACCCTCCCCGGGGCGCATCACCCATAGTGCCCGTATGTTCATATTCCCCGCAAAAGGAAATTATGGAAACAGCCGCCGCCGCTAAAAGAGCCGTCTCAGTCTCCTTTAACGACCTTTTCTTTTCTTTCCATGCCGCTGCCAGTATGGTCCCCATGACAGCTCCCGTCAGGCACCCGCTTCCCACCAGAACCATCGGCCGTTCTGCCTTATGATGCAGAAGGAGAAGCTTTCCTTTTCCACTGTTCCCGTCTCTCCAGAGAATCTTATCCACAAATCCTGTCTCCGCAATCACCATGCTGCGGCCCTGGCTTTCCATCTGCAGTAACAGACTTTCTGCCTCTGTCTCATGAGAAAATTCCCCCACACTGTCCACTCCGGTATGGGCCAGGCTTCCCGTCAGTATGGTATGAATCTCCGAGCTGTTTCCCTTCAGCACTCCGGACCAGGGGATGGAAAAAAGCCTTGCAGCCGCCTCCCTCCGGTATCCGGAGGCCCCGGCCCCCACAGGATCCAGAATCACCGGAATTCCCTTTTTACGGGCTGTCATGAGAGCCTGTTCACAGGCGGCATATTTTTCACTGGAGGGCTGGCCCAGATTGACTGCCAGTCCACAGGAAGAGCCTGTAATTTCTTCCATCTCCTCTGCCGCCTGCGCCATGAGAGGCCTGCCTCCAATGGCAGAAATTCCATCGGCACAGAGGGCCGCTGTCACATAATTGGGTATCATATGAACCAGCGGGTGCATCTTCTGCACAGCCAGAAGGCCGGAAATCATTTCTTCCACAATCCATTCTTTATTCATCCTCAGCCTCCTCCAAAGACGGCTCCGGAATTCGGTAGCAATGATTCAGGGGACCGTTTCCATGGCCCAGTCCCGGCTCATTCTTAAGGGCCCCTGTGAGATACCGCTTCGCTTTTTTCACCGCCGTCTCCAAATCCCATCCCGCAGCCAGTCCGCAGGCAATGGCAGATGAGAGGGTGCAGCCTGTTCCGTGGGAGTTTTTTACGTCCAGCCGCTTTCCGGGAAACCATCTTGCAGTGCCCAAAAAGGCAAGGCAGTCACTGGCATTCCCCGGCATATGTCCTCCCTTGACCAGAACGGCCCCATGAAACCGGTCAGAAATCTGTAAGGCCGCCTGTTCCATATCTTCCGGCGCTGAAATGCGCCTGCCCCATATGACCTCTGCTTCCGGCACATTGGGTGTAATCACGGAGACCAGCGGGTACAGTTTCTGAAAGGCCGCCTCCATGGCTGATTTATCCATCAGCCTCCGCCCGCTGGTGGAAACCATGACCGGATCCAGTACTGCCTGGCCGTGCCTGTATTTTTTCAAAGCTTCTGCCGCCAGTAAAACCGCTTCCTCAGACGGCAGCATTCCGATTTTTACCGCATCCGGCGTGATATCCGAAAACACGGCGTCTAACTGGCCCTTCAGAACAGACTCCCCGGTCTCCGAAACGGCAAAAACGCCCTGGGTATTCTGAACCGTCAGGGCTGTGATTACACTCATACCGTACATTCCGAAGGCTGTTATGGTTTTTAAATCAGCCTGTATGCCGGCTCCTCCGGAGCAGTCAGAGCCGGCAATGGTGAGAACTGTCCTCATGACTGCTCCAGCATACCCCGAATGTAATCCAGAGCATGGCTTTTAGACAGTGCCCCCACAAGAATAGCCGCCATAATCGTCCC
>CANRXD010000221.1 GCA_947643685.1 uncultured Clostridium sp.
CGCCGACATAAACACCTTTTACGCCCTTTTTAACAAGGAAACGTGTGTAAGCCTGGACTCTTTCCGGAGAAATCTGTCCTTCGTCATCATAGCAGGCATAGAATGCAGGGATAACGCCCTGGTATTTGGAAATGTCTTTCATAATAATCAACCTCTCTTTTTAAATGATGTGTTAGCGCAGCAGTTCAGATAGGTCTCTGACAGGCGTCACCGGCGCCTGGGACTGCGAAGCGATTTTAAATGGCCGTATGCGGTAACAGTTCAGGTTATCTGAACTGTTATGTGTCAGTTACATCTTAACTTTAAATACGGTTTTCGTAACATCCTCCGGTTCGCTTACCATGATTTTTAATTTATGGGCATCCCCCGGGAATACGACCAGAAAAGAATCAGGTTTCAGAATGACCGAAAGCTCCTCAGGACCTTCCAAAGCCTGGAAATCATTTTCCGGAACGGATTTTGTCACGGTCAGGGCATCTGCGCTGCTTACGGCAATCCGTTCTGAGCCGCTTCGCATAATCTGGATATCAGCAAATTTTTCGTGAGCTTCAAAAAAGCACTCACTTTCCGGTACTGTCTGGTACGCATTAAAGAATGCCCGGACATCCTGTCCTTTTAGTTCTATTTTTTCAGGCATGTCCGTAAGATGCTCTGCTATATAATTCAGTGCAAGATCCAGATTTTCGTTAATGCCGAAATATTTTCTGACATTGGAAAGTCTGTCGTAAATCATATGGCCTCCTTTATGCCTGTTCCAGAATTTCGCCCATCATCTGATCCAGCTGGATTAAGCAGCGGGGAAGATGGAACGGCCCCTTGAAGGTAGAACCTTTGGTTGAGGGCATCGTCGGCTTTCCGTCACGGCGGAGATAACCATACCATTCACCGTATTCAGGATCGGAGAAATGCTCCTTGCAGTAATCAAGGGTCTTATAGAACCAGTCAAGATATTTCTCGTCTTTGGTATCGCGGTAAAGCATCATGGACGCGATAAGAATCTCATTGTGGGGCCACCACAGCTTCATGTCATGCTCATAAGCTTCCGGCGGAAGTCCGAGACAATCCACAAAATAAAGCAGTCCGCCATATTCCTTGTCCCATCCGAGATCAATGGCCCAGTCAAAAATCTGTGCTGCTTTCGGAATCAGGCTGGTATCTCCGGTACGTCTTGCGTGCTCCAGAATGAACCATACGCCTTCGATATCATGGCCGGGATTTACGGTACGGCCTTCTGTATAGTTTAAGCGTGCAGTTCCGTCAGGAGCGACATTCTCCAGAAGACATTTTAAATCCGGTTTTACAAAGTACTTAAAGATCTCGTCCACACACTGCTGTGCACGGTCTTCGTATTCCGATTTATGTTCCGGGTCTACTCTCAGAAGAATGCTGATTACATTTAAAATAATCATGGGCTGGCCAAAGGAACGTCCGGAACGCGTTTCCGGAATTGTTTTTGGCCCCATTCCTACCGGATCGTTACCGCCATGGGACAGATCCCAGTAGAGGTTATATGCGCGGCGGGCGCGTTCCAGGCATTCTTTATCACCGGTAACACCGTAATATTCAGCATTTGCGCTGGCATAAAAGGCCTCCGAGAAGAAGTAACGGCGCTGACGCAGAGGTTTTCCGTCCTCAGTAACAGTAAAATACATACGGTTTCCGGCATCACGGTTAATACAGTGAGCTTCCATGAAATCAAGGCAACTCTTGCTGGCATCCAGCCACTCCTGTTTTATGCCGTATACATGGCACATGTGGGCAAACATCCAGCCGCAGCGGCCCTGCATCCATACACTTTTATCCGTTGAATAGACTTTGCCTGTACGGTCCAGACAGGTATAAACTCCGCCATAAACAGGGTCCATACCATGCTTCAGCCAGAAATCTACAACCGTTGCAAGTTCAGAGCGGACCCACTCCCGTTCGGCCAGGAATTTTTCTCGATCCATAGCAAATCCTCCTTACTAATTATCGTATCCCGGATGTTATTTTACGTAACAGCTCAGATACCATCTGGCCGTGCAGGCCTGCCTGGACTGTCACTATTTCGCATCTTAGATATACCTCTACTGTATCACTATGATAAAATTTTTTCAACTAAATTGTGGAAGAATACCGGGTTTCTTTTTGGTTGTCAGGCCGGTAAAAATATGGTAAAATTTTCTGGAAAAAGGATTCCCTGATGGGAGGTTTTGGTAATGTTTAACAAATTGATGGATTCAGATAACGGGCTTGTGATCACAATGAACTGGATAACGGACTGTCTGTTTTTAAGTATGCTGTGGCTGCTTTTTTCCGTATTCCTGATTCCTCTTGGTCCGGCAACAGCAGCTCTTTATGACACGGTGGTTCACACCTTCCGGATGGGAGAAAAGGTAGTTTACAGGAGATTTTTCAGATCCCTGAAGAGAAATTTGAAAACGGGAATTCCGGCAGGGGTAATTGTACTGGCAGTGGGAGCAGCCGGCTTTAAAATATGGAATCTGCTGGGAGCAATGGCCTCTGAAAGTCAGACAGGATATGCTCTTTTATGGGGATTTTTTGTGGTGCTTATGGTGGTACTTGGGATGATTAGTTTTCTGTTTCCGCTGTTGTCCCGCTTTGAAACAGACATTCCCGGACTTTTCAGAAACTGCGTCCTTATGTGCATGGCGAATCTGCCGAAAACCACAGCCCTGAGTCTTTTGAGTGCGGTAACCATATGGATATGTATGTGGCTGTGGTGGCCGGTGATTTTTATGCCCTGTTTATGGGCCCTGGCCGCCAGCTTTTTTATTGAACCGGTGTTCGCCCCCTTTCTGCCTTCTGAGCCGGGAGAAGAGGAGGAACAGTAAGATTAAAACCGGCACAAAACAAAAATTTTTTATGAAACCAGTTCTGGAATAAAGGAGCCCAAGGCTGCGGCCAGAGCAGCATGCCCCCGCTTTGTCAGATGCATGCAGTCAACTTTATTGAATTCGCAGCCTAAGCTCCCGGCATCAAGGAAGTGGACACCGGGAAGTGCACAGACAGTTTTATATTCTTTTGCAAGCTGTCTGGACTTTTCTACACAATCCGTTCCCATGGTCCGGACAATTTCTTTTTCGAGGATTCCTCCATCAATGGGCGGGGGAGCTATTACAAGAATATTGGGCTGGCAGCGCCAGCATTCCACGGTCATGGCTTTTTTTACGAGGCGGCTCATTCCAAGAGCAATGCAGGGAGCGCTGGCAGAAAAATATTCTTTGGTGTCGTTGGTTCCCAGCATTATGATCAGAAGGTCAATCTTTTCGTGACTTTTCAGGCAGGGGGCAATGGTATCAATGGCGGCCAAGCCCTCGAGAAAGGGGTCAGGAAATACAGTGGTACGGTTAGACAGACCTTCTTCAATGACCAGATAGTTCCCTCCCAGTTTTTTCTGAAGCAGCGTTGTCCAGCGTTCGTTTTCATTAAAACGGGTACTGCCGTCAGCGCAGTCAGAAGGATCGGCACAGTAGCCATGGGTGTTGGAATCTCCAAAGCAGAGAATATGTTTTTTCATATTAAGAACCAATCTCCCGTATTTTTATCAGGCCAGCGTCGGAACAAGGGTTCCGAGGGCTTTGGCCAGGGTGGCATGACCATTTCTGGTCAGATGCATATAGTCAATCCGGTTAAACTCGCAGCCTAAGGCTCCGGCATCAAGAAAATGAACACCAAGGAGCTCACAGATGGCCTGATATTCTTTTGCTAACCCTTTTGCTTTCTCCGCACAGCCTTTTCCCATAGTTCCGGATACTTCGCTGGAGAGCATTCCCTCACCGATTGGGGGCGGTGCGATTACCAGAATATTTGGCTTTCCGTCCTTCCAGGCTTCCACAGACATGGCCTTTTTTACAAGACGGCTCATCCCTAAAGCGATACACGGAGCGCTGGCGGAGAAACGGTCCTTGGTATCGTTGGTGCCCAGCATGATAATTAAAAGATCAATCATTTCATGGCTTTTCATGCAGGGAGCTATGTAATCAATAGCAGCAAGGCCTTCAAACAGCGGATCCTGAAATACGGTGGTGCGTCCGGACAGACCTTCTTCAATAACCAGATAGTCCTCACCCAGTGTTTCCTGAAGAAGCTTCGTCCACCGCTCTGACTCATTAAAACGAATGCCGCCGTCTGCACAGTCAGACGGGTCTGCACAGTAACCGTGCGTATTGGAATCTCCCAGGCAGAGAA
>CANRXD010000222.1 GCA_947643685.1 uncultured Clostridium sp.
AGGCTTTTTTACTCTTGTTTCAGCCTTCTTACCTGCAGTTTTTCCTCTGGAAGTCTTTGTTGCTTCTTTCTTATCCGCATCCAGTGCCAAAGCAACAGTTTTTGTCTCAACAGCATCAGCAACGGGATTCTTTGCGCCTGCCATAATTTTTCCTCCTAAAAAATCGTTTCCAACTTCTGTCCAATTCTCTTCTTGCCTGATTCTCTGCTGTCCGTATCCTATGTAATCCTGATGTCTTTTTTATTTGGTAAGAAAATTATACGCCTATGAACAGATTTTGTCAATAAAGTAACATACTTTCCACGTTTTCCACAATTTTCAGGAGATTTCTTTTCAATTATTGTAACAGTGTAACTGTTTTGCAGTTCTGTCCAGAGCCGCCTATTCCTCCAGCTTAAACCCCGGAATCACCTCGCTCCAGCTTGAAATTCCTATGATTTCCTTGGCAAATTCTGTGTATTTTAAGGACTGCTTTGTATCAATATATTTGAATACATTATAAATATTATTCGGCCTAACGGCAGCCACCTTGTAATTCCTCTCCATATCCACAGTCCATATACCAAAAGCGCAGGACTCGTTGACTTCCACCACGGCATCCACCTGACGGTTTAAAATGAAAGCATCAATGTAAGGGTTTGCATCTACCAGGTAATATGCGTAAGCATAGGCGGCTGCCTGAATGTCATAAACCTTTCCTCTTGTGGGACTGTCTGATGTGAAGCCCTCTTCCGAAAGGATGATATGACGGACCTGGCCGTCTGCGGTACGCATATGGGACTGCTGGAAGTAATCTGTCAGCACATTTAAATTTTTAAAGTTCACCACCGGAGAGTCCACAGTATCGTTGACTGCTCCTGTCTGATCATCGTCCCAGAATTCCGGCTCTGTCAGCGGATGGGGATAAGGATGGTAGGCAAGGCCCCAGTCAATGTTCCCTTCATCCCGGATTCCCGCATTAAAAAGATCAATAAAGTCTCTGGCTCCATACATCAGTGTACTGTTCTCCCGCCTCCACTCGTAATCGGTGGAAAAGAAAACACGGGCGTTTTTGCTGTGGCTTTTGATGGCCGTGTAAGCTACCCGGAAGCATTTCTCGTAGAGCTTCGTGTAGGGGGCCAGCTCCATGGGACCCACATAGTTCCAGTTTCTATTGTTGTTGACCTCATTTCCCACAATCCAGTTGGACACCCGGCCGTGATTATAATCGGAGCCGGAATATCGTTCTGCCATAAAAGATAACAGCGCTCTCGTGGTCTCGAAACCCTCTTTTGTGGAAACATTAAAGCCATAATAGAGGGCGCCGGAGGTCTTTGGCACACCGGCCTCATGGAGTTCCGGAAAAGCCTCGTTCCAGCCGTTTAACAAAATCGCCGTAACGATAATCCCCTTATTGGAGAAGGAACTGATCATCCTGTCATAGCTTTCTATCAGTTTTTTATTGAAGTGATACGTCACTCCATTATAGCTGTATTCCAGCTCCCCTCCGATCAGATGATGGTAGGGGATATTGATGGTGGTGTGTTTTACGCCCAGATTCAGGGCATCTCCCAGCATATCCAGTTCAATAAGCAGCCCCTTTTTGCTCATGGCATCCGGATATTCTTCCGTAAAAGAAGCCACGTCTTCAGGGTTTGTAATATAAATGGGATTGCTGATGGCCTGGTATGTATTTCCCGTCTTTAAAGCCACCACAAACCGGGAATACAGCATGGAATCTGCCACATTTCCGGAATACGGCAGGGAAAATTTCAGCTCTCCCCCCTTATTGCACCAGGAAATATAATCCGTCCTGGTTCCGATTTCCGCCTCATACGGAGAAAGCTCGAACAGATAATAGTATCCGTCATCCGGTGTCTCTCCCTCATTCAAAGTTCCCGAAACAGCCGTTCCGGTCACCACAACGGTATTTTTCCCTTCCACTGTACATGTTGTCAGGGATGCACTGTCATAAGCAAAGCTTGTGAAGCATCCAAAAACCGCGGCCATGAGAAGCCCCATAAGAAGAGGTCCTGCTTCGCGGATTCTTTTCCTTTTTTTCATTCCGTATTCCTGCCTTTCCAAATTTTGTCTTATTTATTATACTATGGCAACCTTAAATTACGCTTATAATATTTTTACATTTTACTTAAGAAAGTAAGGCAAATTTCACGACAGCAAGGGCGGCAAGATTGGCAGCTCCATGAATCAGCACAGGAGCCTTCACGGTCCGGCAGATTTCCATGGAGTATGCCAGAATGAGTCCCATAAGGAAGCCATAAATCCCCTGGCTTACGTTTCCATGGTACAGGCCGAAGAACGCTGCGGAGAGGAAACCGGCCGTCCTGGGTGTAAACAGTTCTTTGAAACGCATGTAAAGAATCCCCCGGAAAAATAATTCCTCCAGCAGGGGGGATGCCACGAGAAGGACCAGGCTCTGAAGCAGGAAATCCCCGGAAAGAAGGGCTCCCTCCGCCTTCCCATAGTCCATATCTCCCATGGCCGCCGTCACAAACCGAAAAAGAAGTGACAGGAAAAATCCGGTCACAATGCAGAGCGCCGCCCGTTTAAAGCTCCAGTTTTCCTCTCCCCGAAACACCGCATCCTCTTTATAAAAATGTACCAGCATGGGGACTGCCAGGATTGCCCTGAATAATGTATCCCACAAAACAGCAGCCTCTCCAAACAGTGTGACATGCCCCATGGGAATCTCCACCAGGCAGGCCACAGAAAGGCAAAAAAGTGTTGGTATCAAAATTCTTCGTATCCGTATTTTCATTGATTTTTCATCCCTTTTCCTGACTTTTGGTAACAGTTCGGACGGCCTCTGGACTGTCACGGTTTCTGCCATCTTACCACAATTCCTCTCCCGCTTCCACAATTTTTGTAACAGTTCGGCCATTGCGAAGATTCAGAGCGAAAAATACGTTGAAAGCCTGGCAGGAAGATGCATGGCTGAACGGCTGCCACTTTTTTCGTTATGGGACAATTTGTATTCCCCATATACTTTATAAAAAACAAAGAAGCATATATCCCATGCCCAGAATCAAACACTGGAAGGCGGCGACTGCCGTCCTTCTCCTTTTCAATTTCGCCTTTGGTGCCGGAACCCTGGCGGCCGCCCTCACCCAGAAGTTCACAGAGACCGCCGCCGTTTCCTCATCTGCCGACGGGAACTGGGGGTTAAGTTTTCAGACGGAAGGAAAGCCGCCGGTGGCCAACGCCACTGCGGACCAGTTAAAAGCCTACAATGCCAGCTATGCAGAAATGACTGAGGAAAAAGTAATCTATCTGACCTTTGATGCCGGATATGAAAATGGAAATACCCCGGCCATTCTGGATGCCTTAAAAAAGCATCAGGTGCCTGCGGCTTTTTTTGTGGTGGGAAACTATCTGGAAACCAGTCCGGACCTGGTAAAGCGAATGCTTGCGGAAGGTCACATTGTGGCAAACCATACCTACCACCATCCGGACATGTCAAAAATCGCCTCAAAGGAATCTTTCTCAAAAGAGCTCACAGACCTGGAGGCCCTGTATACCGAAATCACCGGACAGACCATGCCGAAATACTACCGCCCTCCCCAGGGGAAATACAGCGAGGCAAACTTACAGATGGCAAAGGATCTGGGATACCATACCTTTTTCTGGAGTCTTGCCTATGTGGACTGGTATCAGGACAAACAGCCATCCAGAGAAGAGGCCTTTAAAAAGCTTCTGGGCCGTATCCATCCCGGAGCCGTTGTACTGCTGCACAGCACTTCCTCCACCAATGCCGCCATTCTGGATGAGCTGCTGACCAAATGGGAGGACATGGGCTATACATTCAAATCCATTGACGCCCTGGCAGCTTCCGGCTCCGGCCCACAATAGCCCTTAACAGCACGCACCATCAGTACATAACACCAGACTTTTTCTTTGTGCGGACGCACAAAAAACCGCCGTCCCTTTTTCATTCACCGGACGGCGGTTCTTTTTTCTTAATCCGGCTCTACAATTCTGTACCCCACTCCCACCTCTGTGAAAATATACTGGGGCTCCGCCGGATTTTTTTCAATTTTTCTCCTGATATTGGCCATATTTACGCGGAGGATCCGGTTATCGCTTTTCATGTTAGGGCCCCAGATTTCTTTGATAATGTAGTCATAAGTCATGACTTTTCCGGCATATTTTCCGAGAAGGCTTACA
>CANRXD010000223.1 GCA_947643685.1 uncultured Clostridium sp.
TGACAAGGCACACACTGCCGCAAACACTGCCATTTTCTTCCCCTGAAGCATAAAATAACTCCCTCCATCGGATGTTCAGATAGTTTCGGATTATAACCAGAATAACTCACCTTAAATACCGTTCTGCCTCGATGGGAATGCTTTTTCCTTTGTGCTGTCGGCAAAACGGACCAGCAAAACGTATCGCTGCTTAAGGTGGGATTTACTGGTAACAGACTACCAGACGAATGTGTTGAAATTGTGAAAAAGGAAAAGAAAATTGTGAAATTTCTGTGTCCGCCTCTGTGTGGTCACAAAGGAAGGGCACAAAAGAGGCTCACCAAAGCGGACACTTGTGCCGGGCGCAGGTACATCATGCCAGGTTCCCTCTTCGGACAAGTGCATATTATAATATAAAGCCCGGCCCAAAAAGGACCGGACTTCATGTGATACTGACAAATAGTAACCGTTCAGCCTTGCATCTTCTGCCTGCGTACCGCGGATAAGAAGATGCAGTTACATCAGAGGGGCAATAAGCCTTAAGGCCCGTCCGCAGAACCGCTGCAGGATGGGAAGCGCTTCATAGCTGTCCAGAGTCATCCGGACACAGTCTCTTAAGGTCTGGTCAAAATCCGCCTTGATATCTCCCACCACCGGATTTTCATAAATGTAGACAGCACATTCAAAATTCAGATACTGACTCCTGAAATCCATATTGATGGATCCCACCACCGCCTTCTCATCATCGCTGACAAAAGTTTTTGAATGAACAAAACCAGGCAGATACTCATAAATCTTAACACCCGCTTCAATCAGCTCCGGATAGTAGGAATGGGCCAGCATAAAGGCATATTTTTTATCGGGAATATGGGGCATGATAATCACGGTATCCACCCCCCGTTTGGCCGCAAAGGAGAGCGCTGTCAGCATATCGTCATCCAGAACCAGATACGGGGTCATTATATAAATATACCGCTTCGCCTGATAAATCATATCCAGATAGATCTGATGGCTTACAGGTTCACCGTCCAGGGGGCTGTCAGAAAAAGGAACCGCAAAGCCGCCCGCCTTAAGGACCTGGCCGTCAGGAGGCGGGGTAGTCTCAAGAAACCGTCCAAAATCATAGTCATGCTCCGGTTTTGCCGTACATACACACCACATCTGCAAAAACATCACCGTAAAACTTCTGACGGCATCTCCCTTTAACCGGATTGCATTGTCTTTCCAGTGACCGAACCGCACCTTCCGGTTAATATATTCATCTGCCAGATTCACGCCCCCGGTGTAGGCCGTGTGGCCGTCGATTACCAGAATCTTCCTGTGATCTCTGTTGTTCTGGCTGGTGGATACCGCCGGACGGATCGGGTTGAAAATCCGGCAGCTTATGCCCTTCTTCTCCAATTCCTTCGGATAATCATGGGGAAGGTTTGAAAAAGAATTCATTCCGTCATACAAAACCCTTACGTCCACTCCCGCCTTCGCCTTAGACTCCAGAATCGCCAGGACGCTGTTCCACATAACACCGGGCTGGATGATGAAATATTCCAGAAAAATAAATTTTTCAGCCCCCAAAAGCTCCTTTAACAGATCCGGGAAAAAATCATCTCCCAGGGGAAAGTACTGAAAGCTGGTCTGGTCATAGACCGGAAAGCCGACAGACTGGCTTAAATAGCGGCTCAAATTTGCATTACTTTTACTCTTTTTCTGCAGGTTTCCATATACGCTCTCATCCTGTGCAAGATAAAATCCGGTTCTGGACTGGATGTCGGAAATCCTCCTGGCCACAATTTTTGTTTCCATCTGAAGCTGGATAAACACATAAAACAGGCCGCCAAAGACAGGGAATAAAAGCACCACAACCAGCCACGCCATTTTAAAGCTGGCATTCTGTTTTTCATTCAGGATCCGCACGGCAAGAGCGGCGCTCACAAGGCCAAAGGCACCGTACCCATAAGCCTGATACTTATCATCCAGCCACAGATAAATCCAGAGCAGAACCGCAATCTGAAGGGCAGTAAACAGAATAAAGAAGGTGGTGCGGCCAAAGACGATCCGGACCAGACCGCGTTTCCCCCTTCCCTTTACATTTTCCATTCTGCTCCCTCCGGAGGGCCCTGTCTTTTTAGTATTCAAGGGCCTGCCTCAGATCTTCAATGATATCGTCTGCGTTCTCAATTCCCACACTCAGGCGGATTAAGGACGGATCCACTCCTGCTTCCACAAGCTGCTCATCGGAAAGCTGACGGTGGGTATGGCTTGCGGGATGGAGGACACATGTTCTCGCATCGGCCACATGGGTCACAATAGCGGCCAATTTTAACTTATCCATGAACGTTCCGGCAGCGGCACGCCCGCCTTTAAGGCCGAAGGAAATCACGCCGCAGCTTCCGCCCGGCATATATTTTTCTGCCAGGGCATGGTACTTGTTTCCCTTTAATCCCGGATAGTTGACCCAGTCCACGTCTTCTCTGGCATCCAGCCATTCTGCCACTCTCTGTGCATTCTCACAATGCCGCGGCATACGAAGATGCAAAGTTTCCAGCCCTATATTCAGTAAAAATGCATTCATGGGGCTTTGAATGGAGCCAAGATCACGCATAAGCTGTGCCGTGGCCTTGGTAATGAAGGCCTTCTCTTTGAAACGCTCTGTATAAATAATTCCATGGTAAGAGTCATCCGGTGTGGTCAGACCCGGGAATTTTTCTCTGTGGGCCTCCCAGTCAAAATTTCCGCTGTCCACAATACAGCCTCCCACAGCCATTCCATGACCATCCATATATTTGGTTGTGGAATGAGTCACAATGTCAGCCCCCCACTCAAAAGGCCGGCAGTTTATGGGGGTTGCAAAGGTATTGTCCACAATTAACGGAACTCCGTGTTTATGTGCCAGACGGGCAAACTTCTCAATGTCCAAAACCACCAGTGCCGGATTGGCAATGGTTTCACCGAAAACAGCCTTTGTGTTGGGGCGGAACGCTTTTTCGAGCTCTTCCTCCGGGGCATCCGGATCCACCAGAGTCACATCAATTCCCTGTTTTTTCATGGTCACTGTAAACAGATTGGAAGTTCCGCCATAAATTGTGGCAGCGCTTATAATATGATCTCCGGCATTGCAGATATTGAAAACCGCACAGTAATTGGCAGCCTGTCCGGAAGAGGTCAGCATGGCGGCCACACCGCCCTCTAAGGCACATATTTTAGAAGCCACTGCATCGTTTGTGGGATTGGCCAGCCTCGTATAGAAATATCCGTCTTCCTCCAGATCAAACAGGCGCCCCATCTGTTCGCTGGTTTCATATTTGAATGTGGTGCTCTGGTAAATAGGAAGCACTCTGGCCTCGCCGTTTTTTGGCTGCCACCCTCCCTGTATACATATGGTTTCAAGGTTGTCTTTTCTTTTCTCCATGGTATGTTATCCTCCTGCTGGCGGCGATTGCGTGAGTGCGAAGCACGGAGCAATCGACTTTCATGCATGGTGATGCCTGCGGCGGCAGGCATTTTTGTTTCAAACAACAATTTGAACCTAGTGTAACACAATTGTACCAAAGGCACAAGGATTTTAGTAACAGTTCAGTCTTGTGAAGACTTCGGGCAAAAAGCGTTGAAAGCAAGAAGATGCAGAGCTGAACTGTTACGATTTTAAGTCCCGCACCTGAAAGCTGCACTTGAAAGCACTGGCGCTTTCATGTATAATAAACCCTGTTTAAAAATCTGTTTGAAGGAGAAATTTATGGACTATTTTATTCGCATTGCGAAAGGCATGATGATCGGCATTGCCAACGTAATTCCCGGAGTTTCCGGCGGCACTATGGCCGTATCTCTGGGAATCTATGACCGGCTCATCGGCTCTATTTCCGGACTCACAAAAAATTTTAAAGACAGCATTTCGTTTCTGCTTCCCATCCTCATCGGCTGCGGCCTGGGGATTGCCGGCTTCACCTATGCCATCGAATATCTTTTAAGCAGGCATACTTTCGTAACCTGCATGACCTTTGTTGGACTGATTTTAGGCGGAATTCCCACGATTCTCCGGGCCATGAACAAAAAAAACGGCCAGTCAGGACGAAACATCGGCGTTGTAGGCATCCTGGCATTTTTCGTGGCCTTTGCCGTCTCCGCCGGGCTCCCTCTCATGAAAGAAGGGGATGAGGTTCTTTCTTCCATCCC
>CANRXD010000224.1 GCA_947643685.1 uncultured Clostridium sp.
CCTGTGCATTATTTTCTGCGTACACCGCAGAAATTTGTGCACTGAAATCCGCCGGAGGCATCATGTCCGGGAACGGACATGATATCATATCAGTCGATATGATACCTGTAAAAAAATAAATGAAAGGAAGGGGGAACGGTAAATGTATTTAATCAAAAACGTCCATGTTTATGCCCCGGATGACTTGGGACTTATGGATGTGCTGGTGGGGGGAGCCAGGATCTTAAAGATGGCAGAGCACCTGCCAACAGAAAATGCCTATGGCGTTGAAGAAATTGACGGAACAGGCAAGGTACTGATGCCCGGACTTATTGACGCTCATGTCCATATTCTGGGCGGCGGCGGTGAAGGTGGTGCCAAATCCAGGACACCGGAGATCATGCTGACAGACATCACGGAAGGAGGAGTCACTACTGTTGTGGGTTGCCTTGGAACGGATGGCTGTACAAGAACCATGACCAATCTTCTGGCAAAGGCAAAAGGACTGGAGGAAGAGGGGATCACCACTTATGTGTATACGGGATCCTATCAGGTTCCGGTACGAACGCTGACCGGAAGTATTATGGATGACATCATTCTTTTAGAGAAGGTGGTGGGAACCGGAGAAATCGCTGTTTCAGACCATCGTTCTTCACAGCCCACCCGGGAGGAATTTGCAAAAATCGTGGCAGACACAAGAGTGGGAGGAATTTTGTCCGCAAAAGCCGGCCTTGTGAATATTCACATGGGCGATGGGAAGGAAAAGCTGGAATATTTGCGGTATGTGTTAAAGAATACCCAGATTCCCCCAACCAACATGCTGCCGACCCATATTAACCGCAGCCATGCTCTGATGGAAGATGGTATTGATTATGCAAAGACCATGGGCGGTTATATCGACTTAACTACCAGTTCCGATCCGGCCTTTTTAGACCCGGATGAGGTAAAAGCCAGCACAGGCCTTAAGATGGCTCTGGATGCAGGCGTTCCGGCTGAGCACGAGACATTTTCGTCCGATGGACAGGGAAGTCTTCCGGTATTCGCTCCGGACGGAACTTTTCTTGGGCTGGGTGTGGGAAAGGTATCCTCCCTTTACCGGGAAATGCGGGATGCCGTGCTTATGGACGGCGTGTCCCTGACCGACGCCCTTAAGCCTGTGACAAAAAATCCGGCATTTCTTTTAAAACTGGAAAACAAAGGAAAGATTGCAGAGGGCGCCGATGCAGATCTGGTGCTTTCAGACGCAGAGACTCTGGAAATCCATACGGTGATGGCAAAGGGAACCATCATGATTTCCGAAAAAAAGGTTCTTGTGAAGGGGACCTTTGAGAGATAAGAAAAGGGGTACTGACATGGAAAAAAAGAAAAAAACATTCCAGATGCCGCATACGTACATTATCATTTTTGGTGTTATCCTGTTTGCGGCCCTTCTGACTGTATTTATCCCGCTGGGAAAATATGAGACCAGGGAAATCACTTACATGCAGAATGGTACAGAAAAGACAAGAACCGTTCTGGATCCGGACAGCTTTCAGTATGTGCTGGATGAAAACGGAAACAAGGTGACGAAGATTGCGCCGTTATTTGGAACAGAAGATTTTGGCGGTCAGGGTATTTTAAACTATGTATTCGAAGGTATGACCGTTGGAGATAAGTGGGGCACTGCCGTAGGCATTATCGCCTTTATCCTGGTTGTGGGCGGTGCCTTTGGCATCGTCTTAAAGACAGGAGCCGTGGAAAGCGGAATCATGCGGGTCATCGCTCTGACGAACGGAAAAGAAATTCTCCTGATTCCGATTCTTATGGTATTGTTCTCTTTGGGCGGAGCCGTATTTGGAATGGGAGAAGAAGCCATTCCCTTTGTTATGATTCTGGTTCCCATGTTTATTGCCATGGGGTATGATGCTGTGGTGGGAATTATGTGTTCCTATGTGGCGACCCAGATCGGCTTTGGTTCCTCCTGGCAGAATCCCTTCAGCCTTGCAGTGGCGCAGGGAGTTGCCGGAATTCCGGTTATGTCCGGTGCCTGGTTCCGCATTCCCATGTGGATTTTCTTCACAACAGTAGCTATTGTTTTTACCATGCGTTATGCCATGAAGATCAAAAAAAATCCCAAACTTTCCGTGGCTTATGAGTCTGACGAAGAGTACCGTTCCGAGTTTGCCAGAAAGGGGCAGGAAATGCCGCCCTTCACATTGGGCCATAAACTTGTTCTTCTAACGGTTGCCGCATGTATGGTATGGACCATATGGGGCGTTGTGAGCGAGGGCTATTACATTCCGGAAATCGCATCCCAGTTTTTCGTAATGGGTCTGGTATCCGGCATTATCGGCGTAATTTTCCATTTAAATGATATGAAGGTCAATGACATTGCCACATCCTTCGACAAAGGTGCAGCTGATCTTCTGGGTGCAGCTATGTGTGTAGGTATGGCACAGGGCATCATCATTATTCTGGGGGGCACCAGCGCCACAGACGGAACGGTGCTTAACACCATTCTTCATAGTATCAGCGAGGGAATGCAGAACTTCCCGCCTGTGATTTCTGCCTGGTTTATGTATATTTTCCAGTCAGTATTCAACTTCTTCGTGGTATCCGGTTCCGGCCAGGCCGCCCTCACCATGCCGGTTATGGCGCCTCTGGCAGATCTTGTGGGTGTGGAAAGGCAGGTGGCAGTTGTGGCCTTCCAGCTTGGCGATGCCTTCACAAACTTCATTGTTCCTACTTCAGGATGCCTTCTTGGAGCCCTGGCAGCTGCCAGGTTAGACTGGGGCAAATGGGCGAAATTCCAGATCAAGTTCCAGGCAGTGCTTTTTGTACTGGCTTCTGCCACAGTTATTCTTGGCGTTTTAGTTGGTCTTTCATAATTTAGTAACAGTTTAGCCGTGCGAAGATTCCGGATAAAAAAGGCGTTGAAAGCTTGCATTCATAAACGTTTTTTATCCGGAATTTTTATAAGGCGGACGCCGCATGCTTCTTGTCTGCGGTACGCGGGCAAGAAGATGCAGGGCTGAATTTTTACAATAAATCGGTTGAGTAAAAAAGAGATTCCTGCTTGAAAACAGAAATCTCCTTTAGGTTAATGACATTGGGGAGGAATAAGGGAGAAAAATGGAGAGAAAGTACTTTTTAAATACAGACAGGGTTGGTTTTTCTAAATGGACTCAGGATGATATTGGGCTGGCCGGATTATTATGGGGAAATCCGGAAGTTACTAAATATATTTGCGCGAGCGGTGTATTCAGTGATGATGATATTGCCAGGCGTCTCAATACAGAAATTCAGAATGAGTTTGTATATAAGGTTCAATATTGGCCTGTTTTTGAATTAACGACAAATGCTTTAATTGGTTGCTGCGGATTAAGACCCCGTAAAACCAGGGAATATGAAATTGGCATACATTTGCGTCCTGAATATTGGAGACGGGGCTATGCAGAAGAATCGGCTAATGCCGTAATAGAATATGCGTTTTGTGTACTTAATGCCAAAAAGTTATTTGCCGGCCATAACCCTAATAACAGCAGGTCACGAAAACTACTGACAAAGCTGGGATTTACCTATATCAGCGATGAGTATTATGAGCCAACGGGTCTGTATCATCCGTCCTATGAATTAGAAAATTTTACATGTAAAAGCTTTATTTGACAGATGGGGGTTCGGTCACTATAATGGGGATAGAATACAAGCTATAAGGAGCGAATAAATATGACATTTACTTACCCGGCGGTTTTTACTCCCCATGAGGACGGAAAGGGGTATCATGCAGTGTTTCCGGATCTGGAGTGTTGTGAGGCGGATGGACCGGACCTGGAGGACACCATTGAAAATGCCAGGGATGCGGCCTGCAACTGGATTACTGTGGAAATGGACGAATTTGACAGTGATCTTCCGTTTTCCACCCATGTGGAAGATATTGCGTTGAAGGAAGGACAGATCGTTAAGATGATTTCAGTGAGGATTAAACTGCTGCCTGACAACGATTAAAGAAATAAGAGAGAAAGAAAAAGCCCTGCTCCGGCCAGTTCTACGATAAAAGAACCGGCCGGGCAGAGTTTTTTTGAAAATTTGCCGAATGTACGACAGATTATCCTGAATTATTCACGGAACAGTATCTGAACTGATAACTGCACCATGAATCGAA
>CANRXD010000225.1 GCA_947643685.1 uncultured Clostridium sp.
GGGGCTTCTCCCCATCTCTTCGGCGAAAAACAAAAAATATGTCAGCAGAACCAGATACAGGACGAATAATAGAAACCCCAGTTTCCGGTGTCTGTTTTTTTTCATGATATAATCTCCATTAGTCCATCGCAACGGTTCAGTCCTTTCACCGTTACAGTCCTTCTATAATAATTAAACAGCCTGCCGGCCCGAATATTTGTAACAGTTTGGCCCTGCATCTTCTTGCCCGCGTACCGCGGACAAGAAATTTCTTCTATGACAAACACGGATAAGGTGCTGCCTTTTTACAGCACCTTATCCTGTCTTTCCTGTCAAAACGTAATTTCAGATTTTCTCTTTAAAAGCAGTGCGCCGCTTATGATCGCGATGATTCCCGTGGTCAGCCCCACAGTAGCAATGACAATACCGACAGCAATGCTGGCAGCGCCTGTGTTTCTCATGGTCTTATATATTTTTTCCATGGTCTGCTCTCCTTATTTTACACCATACTGTTCGTAGTATGCATCAATAGCGGCCTTTAATGCATCATCAATGACTACTTTTCCCTTATATTCTCTCTTGTAAAGATGTTCCACCACTTCTTTCATGGTAACGATGGCCGTGGTCCTGAATCCGTACTTTTCCTGAATTTCAGTGAGGGCGGATTTTTCTCCCTGGCCCCGCTCACAGCGGTCCACGGAAACCACCAGACCGAGAACATCCACAGCGGCCTGGGCTCTGATGATCGGAAGGGTTTCCTCAATGGAGGTTCCCGCTGTGGTCACATCCTCGATGATAACCACCTTATCCCCGTCCGTCAAAGGACTTCCCAAAAGAATTCCCTTATCGCCGTGATCTTTTACTTCTTTTCTGTTGGAGCAATATTTGATCTCCGCGTCAAAATGCTCGCTTAAAGCCATGCTGGCGGCAACCGTCAGAGGGATTCCCTTATAGGCCGGTCCAAACAGTACATCAAAGCCGGTGCCGAAGGTATCGTTAATGGCTTTTGCATAGTACTCTCCCAGCTTTCTTAACTGTGCGCCTGTACGATAAAAACCTGTATTTACAAAAAACGGGGTCTTTCTTCCACTCTTCGTTACGAAATCGCCGAATTTTAAAACGCCGCAGTCCACCATGAACTCAATAAATTCCTGCTTATATTTTTCCATCTCCAAAGCTTCCTTTCTGTGTGTCTTCTGTTTCCGCCATGGTTTTTCCATGGCACCATCCCCGGGCTTTTCCGTCACTGCACGGTACTAGTGTGCTGACACATTTACACTTCGCCAAATGACTTGCCTGAATTTCCATCTGCGGCGTTGGCCTCACTCAACGATGCCACCGCATCGCCTCGTTCAGCCGCCTTGCAGACTGAAAATTCATTCTGCGTCATTTGACTGAAAGTAAATGTGTCAGCACACTAGGCCTTTACTTTACAGCGCCGATCAGTTCTTTTATGTCTTCCACATGACAGGTTCTCATGTATTCTTCGATTCCTGCCGCAATCTCAACGGTGGCGTTTGGATTCACGAAGTTTGCCGTACCGACAGACACTGCAGTAGCACCTGCCAGAATAAACTCAATGGCATCCTCTGCCGTCATGATGCCTCCCATTCCGATTACCGGAATTTTCACGGCATTCGCCGCCTGGTATACCATGCGGACCGCCACCGGCTTAATGGCCGGACCAGACATTCCGCCTGTCTTATTTGCCAGCGCAAAGGCACGCTTATGAATATCAATTTTCATCCCTGTAAGGGTGTTGATGAGGGACACTGCGTCGGCGCCTCCTGCCTCCACAGCCTTTGCCATCTCAGAAATATCCGTCACATTCGGAGACAGCTTCATAATCACCGGCTGCTTTGCCACTTTTTTAATGGAAGCTGTAATATCTTCGGCCACCCCGGGATCCTGACCGAAAGCCAGTGCTCCCGCCTTAACATTGGGGCAGGAAATATTGATTTCCAGCATGTCCACATCCGTTTCCCCGAGCCGTTCCACCACATCCAGATAATCTTCTTTCGTCTTTCCACATACATTTACGATAATCTTTGTATCATACTGCTTCAAAAACGGAATGTCCCGTTTCATAAACACATCCACGCCGGGTCCCTGGAGTCCGATGGCGTTTAACATTCCGCCGTATACTTCCGTCACACGGGGAGTGGGATTTCCCGGCCACGGGACATTGGCAATGCCCTTGGTCACAACCGCCCCCAGCTTATTTAAATCGATCATCTCGCCATATTCCATTCCGGAGCCAAAGGTACCGGAACAGGTCATCACCGGATTTTTAAGCTCTACTCCGGCTAAATTCACCTTCGTATTCATGCTTAATCCTCCTTTCTGCTGTCTGCCGTGTCTTTCACGGCATCCAGGTATACCCCTGCGGTATTTCCTCTGTTTGCCGTGTTTTTCACGGCACTTTCTTTCACAGTGCCGCACATGCACCCTCCGGCAATCCGCTCCCTCTGCTCATCCGCAGACAGAAGCTCCACATCATCCGCTAAAAATACCGGGCCGTCTTTGCAGATTCTCTTGTTTCTCACATTGCTGTGCTCATCCACTTCTTTTGTATGGCAGACACAGCCAAGGCACGCGCCAATTCCGCAGGCCATTTTCTCTTCCAGGGAAATCCAGCATTCTATTCCGTTTTCTGCTGCATAGGCTTTTAATGCCTTTAACATAGGGGTGGGACCGCAGGCATAAATCACATCGGCTTTCAGTCCTTTTTCCCTGATGGCATCAATGACATTTCCCTTTGTTCCAACGCTTCCGTCCTCAGAAGCAATCACCACTTCGGCGTATTTTCCAATTTCGTCCGCCAGAAAAGTGACAGAATCCCGGTATCCGAGGATGGCATACTTTTCACATTCCAGATGTTTTGCCAGCTCCAGCATAGGGGGAATTCCGATGCCGCCTCCAATTAAAAATGCCTTCTTATTTTTCAGAGTAAATCCATTTCCCAGGGGCCCCATGAT
This sequence comes from uncultured Clostridium sp., assembly GCA_947643685.1. GTDB lineage: Bacteria > Bacillota > Clostridia > Lachnospirales > Lachnospiraceae > CANRXD01. The sequence continues at coordinate 2,958 of CANRXD010000225.1, forward strand.
ATTTAAAGCATCCCCTGCCCCATATCCGGAAAATTCGAGGGTTCCGGCACCCGCAATCCTGTATACAATCCGCAGTCTGCCATTTTCCTTATCGGTCTCACAGATACTGATCGGTCTCGGCAAAAGCCTGGAGCTGTCATTGGTGTAAACAGCGATGAACTGGCCCGGCTTTGCTTCCTTTGCCATCTCCGGCGCATTTAACCACATACTGTAAATTCCTTCGGCAAGCTTCTCCTGGCTGTGGATCGTTACATTCACTTTCTTCTGTGCCATGTTTTCCTCCTTACAATACGCTGCTGATATCGGCAATCATATCAAGAACGGCCTGTCTGGAAGCCTCCGCAAAGTGCTCCGGGCCAAACTTAGAATATTTTTCCTGCTTGTAGGCGGCAATGATTCCGCGGGAGGAGTTTACCACTGCCCCCAGGCCGTCCTCATTAAAGCAGTGGGCCAGGTCCTTTGCAGTACCTCCCTGTGCGCCGTAGCCCGGTACCAGAAAATACGTATTGGGCATCAGTTTTCTTAAAATCTTACTCATTTCCGGATATGTGGCGCCCACAACGGCGCCCACATTGCTGTATGTACCGTCCATACAGCCTGCGCCCCACTCAACTACCTTCTCAGCCACCAGCTCATAAAGCGGTCTTCCATCAATAAGCCTGTCCTGAAATTCTCCGCTGGACGGGTTGGAAGTCTTAACCAGTACAAACAGGCCCTTGTCCTCCTCCCGGCACACATCCACAAAAGGCTTCACACCGTCCGTTCCCAGATAAGGATTTATTGTGATAAAATCCGTATTGAAACCGGAACATACATTGCTTCCTACTTTTATTTTTCCGATATGTCCCACTGCGTAAGCAGAGGATGTGGAGCCGATATCACCGCGCTTCACATCACCGATTACAAGAAGGCCCTTCTGCTGGCAATACTCCACAGTACGGGCATATATTTTAAGTCCCTCAATGCCAAACTGCTCATACATAGCAATCTGAGGTTTCACTGAGGGAATCAAATCATAAGTACTATCAACAATTTCTTTATTGAACTGCCAGACAGCATCGGCAGCTCCTTCCAATGTTTCTCCATACTCCTTAAAAGATTTCTGAACAATATGAGACGGAATATAACCTAACATGGGGTCAAGACCAACACA
>CANRXD010000226.1 GCA_947643685.1 uncultured Clostridium sp.
AGCGGCCCATGCCCTTTCTTACTTTTTTTATGATCTTTAATCCGATGAACACAAGCAGAACTGCAACCAAAAGGCGCAGTCCCGCTTTCATGAGCCATTCTCCCAGCTCCCCGAGGGCATTCATAAGATATTCCGATTTCACACTGATTGCTTCTACCGCAGGAACCGTGCGTTCCAACCGCTACTCCTCCTTTTCCTGTTTTGAAGGTAACTGCTCCGTTACTTTTGAAGTTTTCTTTATGAGCTTTTCCACTGTCCTGGACAGGCGCCCCAGGGGCTTTTTCCCTTTTTATTCTTCTGGTTTTTTTGCCGCTGCAGGCTTTTTTACCTCATCTTCCGCAGGGGTTCCCTGGAATACACAAACTCCTAAGGGCGGCAGATTGATGGTGATGGAATTGTCCCTAGCATCCCATTCTTCTTTTTTAGATACCTTCACCCGCGAATTTACCATACCGCTTCCGCCGAACCGGGCAGCATCACTGTTTAAAATTTCTTTGTATTTTCCTGCGAAAGGTACACCCAGACGGAACTTTTCATGGGCCACCGGAACAAAGTTGCAGACAAATACCAGCGTTTCTTCCGGCTTCTTTGTCTTTCTTGCAAAAATTGCGATATTTTCTTTATCGTATGTGCAGTTAATCCACTCAAATCCCTCCGGCTCATAATCAAGTTCTGAAAGCGCCGGCTGTGTCCGATACAGGTGGTTTAGGGCTTTCACATAATCCTGCATCTGTTTGTGGACCGGATACTGCAAAAGCGTCCACTCCAGACTCTTATTCTCATTCCATTCATCCATCTGACCGAAATCCTGGCCCATGAACAGAAGTTTCTTTCCCGGATGCCCCATCATAAAACCATAAGCCGCCCTCAAATTGGCAAACTTTTTCTCCTGCGTATCTCCTGGCATTTTTCCAGCCATGGAGCCTTTTCCGTGAACTACTTCATCATGGGAAAATACAAGAATGAAATTTTCACTGTATGCATACAGCATGCTGAAGGTCAGCTCACCGTAATGCTGGTTCCTGAAATAGGGATCACACTGCATATATTTGAGGAAATCATTCATCCAGCCCATGTTCCACTTATAGTCGAAGCCCAGGCCGCCTTCCTTCACGTTTCCGGTGATTCTCGGCCAGGCAGTCGATTCTTCAGCAATTAACATGGCCCCCTTTACTTCTCTGGAAAAAATGGAATTTAAATGCTTTAAAAACTCCACGGCCTCCAGATTTTCATGACCTCCATAAATGTTGGCTACCCACTCTCCCGCGTTTTTACCATAGTCCAGATACAGCATGGAGGCCACCGCATCCATACGGATTCCATCCGCATGATATTCTTTTGCCCAGAACAATGCATTGGAGATCAGGAAATTGGAAACCTGCGGTCTTCCATAGTTGTAAATCAGAGTCCCCCAATGGGGATGAGCTCCCTGGCGCGGATCCCGATGCTCATACAGGCATGTACCGTCAAAGGCCGCAAGACCATGGGCATCCCTCGGAAAATGGGCCGGAACCCAGTCCAGAATCACGCCAATTCCCTCTTTATGCATATGATCCATGAACGCCTTAAAATCGTCCGGTGTTCCATAACGGCTGGTGGGCGCATAGTATCCTGTCACCTGATACCCCCAGGAGGCATCCAGAGGATGTTCCATTACGGGGAGCAGCTCCACATGGGTATACCCCATCTCCTTCACATAAGCAGACAGCTTTTCAGCTATTTCTCTGTAATTGTAAAACTGGCTCCCGTTAATTTCTTTTCCATTTTCATCCACAGAAATTTCTTTCTGCATCCAGGAGCCCAAATGAACTTCATAGATGGACATGGGTTTCTCTCTGCCGCTCTCTCTGGCCCGGGTCTCCATCCAGCCCTTATCCTCCCATTTGTACTGTCCCATGTCCCAGACCACGGATGCGGTGTCCGGACGCAGCTCTGTATAGCTTCCATAAGGGTCTGCTTTAAGCATGGGGAGTCCGGCCCTGGTCTTTACTTCATATTTATACAGAGTCCCTGCTTTAAGTCCGGGAATGAACAGTTCATAGATTCCTGATTCCCCGAGCCGTTTCATCTGATGGCGTCTTCCGTCCCAGAAATTAAAAGTCCCCACTACGCTGACCCGCATGGCCCCCGGCGCCCATACTGCAAAATGAACGCCCCTGACTCCGTTCTCTGAAACCACATGGGCTCCCAGCTTTTCATAGGAATCATAGAAAATACCCGCCTCAAATTTTTTGATGTCCTCGTCTTTAAATCTGGAGTGGAAACGATAGGAATAAGGATCCTCAAATTCCTCACGGTCCCCGCTTTCATATTCCACAATGAATTTATAGGGTTCCAGCTCCCTTCTGTCCTCAAGCAGCACAGCAAAGAAGCCGTTTTCATCGGCCATTTCCATGGGAAACTTTTCTTTCTTAAGCTTCACTGTCACGGTCTTCGCATTGGGAATATAGGCCTGAATCAGAAGCCCCTCTTTTACCACATGGGCGCCCAGAAGCCGTCCCGGGTCCCTGGATTCCGAATACACCAGTTCCTCAATTCCTGCCCAGTCCATCAAATCATAAAGTATTTTCTCCATAATCCGCCCCCTGTACATATTTTTTCGTTCTTGATTATTTCCATTTTACCATTTTACATGTCCTGATACAAGCACTATTCCCTATGGTTTTTAACGAAATCCAGAATCATCAGATCCACTACCCGTCCGTATGTGAGAATTCCTTCCCCCTGTCCGTTGGCTTTTAAATATGCGTCGTTTACCCGTTCGGCGGCCCTGGCGGCCTTCCCTTCGTATTTCGCCCAGAATTCCCGGTTCGCATCCAGGTCTTCCCTTACTTCCTCCGAAAGCATTCCATAAAGTTTCCCATACTCTTCAAAATTTTCTTCTGCCAGGGCATTCCCCGCATAAATCCAGCCCAAAAGAAATCCGCTGTATCTAAAATCCGCATCGTCCGAACCAAGGCAGGCCAGATACCCGATGAAATTAGCTTCATCCTCCCTCATAAAGCCGTCAAGATGGGACAGCTCATGACAGATGGTGTGAGGAATATTATAGGATACCATATCCCGGTTATAATTTGCCTCCACTGTGAACGGGGAATAAACGCCGCTGTATTGCTGAATGGAAAGAATCCGGGAGACAAGCACCGGTTTCGGCTTTGGGTAATATCCTGAAAGAGAGGGGTATTCTCCGGAAAGCTTTTCCATGGCAGCCACACCTTTTTCAGGAAGGTTTTCATAAGCGTCCTTTGCCCGTCCTAACTCCTCCCTGGCCAGATTCACCTGTTCGGTGAGCCAGAGGCACAGCTCCTTTAAATCCTCCCGCTCCACAGACTGCCCGCCAAAATCCAGGGAAGCAGAAAAGGGCTTCTTATAATAATTCACACCACACCCGGCTCCATATAAAAAAAGTAATGCTCCCAGAACAAAACCATAAACAGGCAGAACCTTCCCCGGATTCTTAAAGTTTCGAACCAGCAGGCACAAAAGGACGGTTCCCCCGGCATACATTCCAATTTCCACAACAGAAAAGGGGAATATGCCCCAAAACCGCCCTGCGGTCTGCACCAGCACCGGATATATCACCGCTCCATACCATTCGGCAAACCCTGTAATTTTTCTGGCCGCCAGCAAAAGCAGGCCTCCAAAAGCGGCAAGACTTACCGCTCCCACAATCAGATATTTTCCACATAATTTCCTCTTTCTCTCCATATGTACCATTCCCTGTTTTTGATTTTTTCTTACCTTTTTCAAAAAGGCCTTGCGAAACTTGACAAAGTATCATAAACTCATTATATTGCGTAATAGTATCTTTAGTCAAATGAGGTTTACAGGAAAGAAATGGAAAACGAAAAGAGAGAACGAGGAAGATCAAGAGCACAGGTGAAAACAGGATGGAAAGCTGAGTTAATCAGCTGGATTCAGGTAATAATATCGGCCGCTGTCATTGCTTTTGTCCTTACCACCTTTATCATTGCCAACAGTGAAGTCCCCACTGGCTCTATGGAAAATACCATTATGGCCGGAAGCCGTGTTATCGGTTCCAGGCTTCATTACAAATTTTCCGACCCGGAGCAGGGAGATGTGGCCATTTTTGTATTTGG
>CANRXD010000227.1 GCA_947643685.1 uncultured Clostridium sp.
GGGAAGCAGCCGAAAGGAGAGGCTGATCGTCCACGGGCTTATGTGAGGGAGCTGGAAAAACGACTGGGGCAGGGAGAAACAAAACGACTGGCCTGGGAGAAAAGAGAAATGAAAAGAAAAGGGGGATGAAATTCTATGGGAAAGATCCGTGAAGAAGCGGAGGCGGCCATAAAGAAGTATGGGAAAGAGGCTTTTTTAAACCACCGGGACAAGGTTTTCGATGCCATAGAGTCCATCTGTTTTTGCCTGGAATTTTTACAGAACCAGGAGGACTGGGGCAGCAAAAGGGCGATTCCTCTGAGGGAGGCTTCTTTTACACAGGAAGTATGGGAGGAGCTTTTTTCTGAACAGTATGACCACGACATCAGGCGCGTGGAGCTCATGAAGCTGAGAATGGAACTGGATGAAGATATACCACTGAAAAATTTTCTGTTGCAGGGGCTTGATCTTATGATGAATGGCTATTGGTGCGACCTGGAAAGTTTTATGCAGTTAATGGAAACGCAGATCATGACGGATCAGTACACGGATTACCGGGCATTGATTGAGGCTGTCTATGTATTGGGACTTCTGGAAGTGTGGGGTTTCCAGTGCGGAACCCGCTGCCATTTCTTCGAAGGGGATTTTCGGGATGCGGAGTATTTTCTGAAATCTTTTGAAAACCAGGTACCGGAGGAAGAACGGAACGTTTACAAGGATTTTTGCACCGGAATATCGGAGGCCATAAAGGAACAGAGAAAGGATGACATGGAAGGGATTCTCAAGGAACGGGACCGGAGACTTAAGAATATGCAGAAGGAAAAGGGAGGAATCCCCATCCTGGATCTTTTTTATAAAAATATGGAAGGAATGGCAGATGCGGACTTTGAGAAGTTTGTCACAGCCCATCTTAGAGAGACAGAAGAGGAAGAGATGCGACCGGAATATAGCCGCGAAATGAATTCTCAGTACCGAAAGATTATCCGAATCCTGGACCTGGCAGAACTGTTCGTCTATGGAGGGAGCAGGTTAAAGGAACGGCTGTTTGGGTATTTATCCGGGGAGGAGCAGATGCTTGTCATGGAATGGTGGATGGCAAATTACTATCCTTCCACCATAGAGGAACTGGTGAGAAGGTTTGATGGGATGCTCCAGGCCGTGCGGCCGGAGATGGTGTGGGATGAGGACCAAAAGGAAGGAGTCTGCGATTCCATGGAAATATGGTATGAGAAAAGGAAGACAGAACTTCGCGGTTCCGTAGAAAAAGTGATGGGAAGAGCGACCCAGGAAAGGGATTATTAATGGGTGTGATATTCATACAGGAGAAAACCAGGGAACAATCTTTGGAAATCATGAACATAAAAAAAGAAGCGCTTACATATGCCGGAGAAGTTTTTCTTGAGCACAGGGAGCGGATTTTTGCGGCATTGCAGTTTCTTTGCCAGTGCAGTTATATCGTCCGGCAGTACGGGCTTTTGATATTGGATGCCATAACAGGGTCATGGGATGAGGATACCCTGTGGGCAGAGGATGTTTTACTGGCAATTTCTATGGCTGACAGGGACATGCCGTTAAAGGAGCTGCTGCTTTGCATGGTGCAGAAGCTGGCAGATTTCTGTGATTGGAATGAGACGGAAAAAGAACTTCTGGAGGGGGCGAAAGCAAATGGCTGTTTTGGCCATGAATGGTATTTTGCATATCTTTATCTGACGGCCGGAGATAATATTCGCCGCGGCGTATCACCGGAGCAATTTTTACTTATGGTCCGGGTGATGGTTCCGGAGCAATGGCTGGAGGATTATGACCGGTATTGTAAAGAATGGACGCAGATGAGGCAGGAAGAACAGCAGGAAGAGAAATGGGAGCGGATAAACGAAGAGTTTGAAGAGGAAACTTCCATCATGACGGCCTTTAACCGGATATTTGGTGAGATGGGGACGGAAAAGATGAGATTTATTATGAAGGAAATGGATCATAAGACATTGGCGGCGGCAGTTGCCTTTGCTAAAGAGCCGGTCAGGAACCGTTTTTTGGAAAATATGCCGGCATGGCAGAGGAAGCTTGTGGCAGGCGAGTGGTACCATACGAGAAGATATGGATATCACTGGAAGGATAATCTTTGGGCCATGGACCGGCTGCTTATGGTGGCCGGACTGACAGGGGAGGCATAAACCGGGCTTTCAAAGGGAAGGAGGCAAGGATGGAAAGGAAGGAATCTTTTGACATTTATTCGTGGATTCTGTCTTCGGAAATAAGGGACTGGATGAGAAAAAAGCCGCCCATGCCGGCCCTGACCCAGGCGAACATCGTTTTTTGCGCTTACCGTTCTGTGGAAGACAAACTGCAGGCCATGACATGGCTTTTATCCAGGGCAGAAGAGGAGGAGAAGGAGGATTTAGAACAGGCGGCGGCCTACCTGCGGTTTGTCGGGAGGCAGATAACATCCGGGAAAAATGGCGGCCCGGGCCGGTGGGACAGAAAGGAAATCTGGATGGCAAGATGCCGGTATCATGATTATGGCTGCAAAGACCGTGATTTTACGGATACGTATCTGTTTTATTCTTATGAGGAGGCCAAAAAGTGGGCTGAGGAATACCTGGATGATCCTTTTTTCTTCTGCGACCTTCAGAAATGGCTTTTAGGGAAGGAAGGGCCCAAAGAGCTTATGGAATGTCATTTAAGACGGGTGGGGGGAGAGCTCTGCGTGACCAATGCCTGGCTGGATGAAAAACTAAGCGGTGTGGAAGTGCCTTGTCAAATAGATTATGGAAGGCTTCCCTGCAGGCTTCCGTTTCTCACAGGGGATCTGGTCAAGCTTGACGGCCCTGTGTTTGATGAACCGGTATACGGAGTGTGGTGCGACGAACCCCGGTATCATGAGTACAACTGGATAGGAAGGTTTAAGAGCCATGAGGAAAGGGCCATGCGGTACAAAGAAGAAGATGAAGATTATCCTTACACCGCCGACAGTATGGAACGCTGCCGGCTGGACGGCGCCTTTGAACTCAGTATCATAGACTGGCTGCATCCCGCCTCGGAGGAGGAGTTACCAGAGGAGCAGAAAAAGCTGGCAAAAATCGGAAGAGAGCTTCGGGCGATGAGAAAGAAAAGCAGCAGGAAAGCGGAGGAACGGTTCCTGAATATCTTTATCGACTGGAGGCATCAGAAAAAGAAATCATAAAGCGAAACCGGAGGGAGAGGATACCTGTGCGGATATTTTGTTTTGGAGATTCCAATACCTATGGATATGATGCCCGTTCTATGTTAGGAGAACGGCTTGGGGCGAATGAGAGATGGCCGGAGATTCTGGGAAAGATTTCCGGGTGGGAAGTGGTCAATGAGGGAATGAACGGACGGGAAATACCGGAGAGTCCATGGTTTCTGGAACGGTTTGATCACCTGCTTTCAGCATGCGCTCCGGTGGATTTACTATTTTTAATGCTTGGGAGCAATGACCTGCTGAATTCCTATTGCCCGGACATAGAGAACATTGGAAGCCGAATGGAGAAATTTGTGAAACACGTGCTAAAGCACCCCGCGGTGGATGGGAGAGGAAAAAAATTATTCTTGCTGCCCCGCCGCCTGTGGAAATCGGGTGTTATGGGGAGGAGTATGTCTGCTATGACAGGGAGTCCCATAAATTCGGAGCCTGCTATGGGACGATTGCAAAACAGTATGGGCTCTGGTTTGCCGATACAGCCGGGTGGGAGCTGCCCCTGGCCCATGACGGTGTGCATCTGACGCCAGAGGGGCATATGAAATTTGCGGATCAGGTGTGGATGATGATGCAGAAATTTGTATAAAAAGGGAGAATACAATATGGAGCGTGAAATTTTATTGCTGGGAGATCCCAGATTATATGAGACTTCTGAAGAAGTAAAAAGAGAGGAGCTGGAGTTGTTGCGGCCTGTTTTTGCAGATATGTTTGACTGCATCAGAGGCATACGGCGGGATTATGGATTTGGCCGGGCCATAGCAGCTCCGCAGATCGGCGTACAAAAAAGGCTGATCTGTATCCTGACGGATAAACCTTATGTGATTATCAATCCGCATCTGGAGTTTATCGGAGAC
>CANRXD010000228.1 GCA_947643685.1 uncultured Clostridium sp.
AGAACAAAGATCAAAAGCAGCGCTGCCATCATGTCCGAATAAGACTGCCAGTAGCTGGGCTCCCAAAACGCTTCCCTGCTCTTTCGTTTATTTTTCATACAGTCTCCTCATCTGTTCAAAGGTATACAGCTGGTTTGTGACTTCATCGGTCATCTCCCGGCAGGCAGTCCTGATCTCCTCCTTCTGATTCTTTAGTTCCCTGGCAAAGGCCTCCTGCCTGTCCATTTCCTCTGCGGCGGATTTTTGCAGCTTTTGACTGGACTCCACAAGCTTTGCCACGGCTTTTGTAAGCTCCATGCATGCGTTTGCATAGGCTGTCTGGGATTGTCCGGCGGCCGTTATGGTATTTCCCAGATCTTTAAGGCCGGCCCCCATGGAATCTTCCAGATGTTCCACCACCTGGCTCACGATCCGCTCCACGCCCTGGGTCTGCTCGGCGGCAGCGCCCTGTAAAAGTTCCAGCATCCGTTTCATGGAATTGGCCATATTGGCCTGGTAAACCAGCATAGCCGAAGAATTCTCCTCTTCCGTAACCTGCGGCGGCATGGCGCACTGGCGAAATACAGTCAGAAACTCATCCAGCTTCCCGTAAGCATCTGCCATAATACTGCGATACACAAAGCTGAAAACCAGAGAGAAAAAAATACCGTACACAGATGTGTGAAAGGCCACCTTCATTCCTGAGAGCAGCGGGCCCACGTTATCGGAAATCGTGTAGATATCGTCCCCGTTAAAAGACCCCAGCCCCATGGACAGGCCTAAAAAAGTACCGAGGATTCCAAGGCCCGTGAGAGTTCCGGCAATTCCGGAGTTGAAAAAGGTCATTCCCACCTTGTCAAGCAGATCCTCGTTAAAAAACTCCTCAATATCGCAGGAAGCCATATACCCACGCCTGGTATGGCAATTCTGCATACGCATTAAATATTTTAAATAGGCTTCTTTTAATTCTTTTGTCTGAAACAGGTTGGTGCGGTTCTGGTAGCTGCCCCAGAGATTTTTCCCATCGGCCTTGTCGTACTCATCCTGCATCTGTTCTGTCACAGTCTGAAGCTCCTCTGTACAGCGAATTAATCTGGAAAAGCCAAACGCTGAAATCACAAACAGCACTCCGATAATAAGCAGGAATGCGCCATTGATCATAAGATTCGTACAGGAATACACCTCTCCGGTAAAAACACCGTTGATATAAAGAATAAAGGCAACTCCAATCATATAGAAAACGAACAGTATGTAATATAATTTATTTTTCATAAGTACCCCCATCTGCGTACTCCGGCACATCCGGTTTATTATCTGGTGACGCTTTTAATTTACCATATTTCTTCAGTCAATGCAACAAAATTCGCTAAGTTTTTGCAAAACTTTGCTAAGTTTGAGCTTTTTTAACAATTTCTTGTTCTGTACAGGCGGTTTATTCGTCAGTTCACCCTTACATTTTCTTGCCCGCGTACTGCGGACAAGAAGCCTGTGGCGTCTGCCTTATTTTGTGACAATCACATAAGAGGCGTCCCCATAGAATCCTCTTTCCTCCAGTCTTTCCCGCTTCCATTCCGCTGTAATTACATAAAGTTTATCTGGTTCCAGCTCCACCAAAAAATTATCTTTATATGTCTTTTCCTCCTCCGCCCCCTGTTCTTTATTGGAGGCTGCCTCGAAGGAGTACCGGCTCACGGCGATGTCGTCCGGCATTACAGGCCAGGAAAGGGAAAACGCCGCGGCAGAAACTTTTTCTGCCTGCCCGGAATGGGAAAGGAGATTTGCCCCCTTAAGCGCCAGCCCCATTTTGCCTTTTTCGTTATAATAATGCCAGTTATAACTTTCCGGCAAAATTTCCCGGAGGCTCTCACCTCCGGACGGATTTTGAGTCGCCGGACGACTCACAAGCTCCAAGGACGGGGCTTTTGACAGAGCTTTGGTTCCCGGAAACGGTTCCTTCTCTATGATTTCCTCCGATACATAAGCTCTGGTGTTCTGCTCTGATTCCTCCTGTCCGTTTTCATATTCCTTTGAAGGCAGATTCACTCCCTTCCTTCCACATGCTGCGGCTGTCATGAGGATGCTCACCGCCAGCAGCCAAAGCTTTATTTTCTGCATCATATTTATAATCCTTTCCAAATACTCTCATTTTTAAAACATTATGCCATACTTTGTCCCTCCATGCTTTAATCTTTATTTACAGTTCCCTTGCGTTTCTCTGACAGATTCTTTGGATATACCTTGCAACTCCATCCCTTTCATTATCCAGAAGGATACCGTCGGCCATTTGTTTCAATTCTTCACATGCGTTTTCCACTGCAAAGGCTTTCTCACATGCCTGAAACAGGGAAATATCATTTCTGCTGTCCCCAAAAGCCGTAAATCTTCCTCCTCCCATCATGGTACGCAGAGATTCTACCGCGCGTCCTTTGGAGGCATTTCCGCTGCAGATTTCCAGACACCACCGCTCTTTTGTATACTGATCCTTATAAAAGTCCAGGGCCAGGCCGGATCTTTTGGACAGTTTTTCTTTCATTGCGGCCAGAGTCTCCTGCTTATCATCCATATAAAGCCCGTAAATCACCGGCTCATTTTGAAGATCGCGGGCAGAGATTTCCGGAACCTCCCGGCAGACAGACAAGATACCGGCCGTTTGAGAGAAATCGAAGTAGCCATCCCACAGGTGTTTTTTTACTTTTCCAGGATAAACACAGAGCTCATTCCCCCTCATGGCAAACAGCATTCCCTGAATCCCCTCCTGTTCCGCTTCCTGTAAAGCCTTCATCGCCTCCCTTCCCAGCTCCACAGGATGAAAGAAACACATTTTTACCGGGTCATACAGTACTGCTCCGTTGAGGAGAACCATGTAGTCTTTGATGGCAAGTATTTTCGATATGGGAATCGCAGAAAAAGGAGTTCTGGCTGTCGCCACAGTGAAATGCAGACCATTTTTTATGAGCGGTCTTAAAATATTTATGGTATTTTCGCTGAAACTCCCTCTTTTATTTAAAAGAGTACCGTCCAAATCCGAGATGAAAATTTCCATGGTTCCTCCTTTCAAAAAGAGCGTGAGCAAAGAAAGCCCCCCGGTGCATTCTGGGGCACGGGGGCTTTTTGCAAAACTCTTTTTTAGTTATTCTGGGCCTCTGCAATTGCCTTTTCGCCGTTGGCCTGGGCATCCTTAAGAGCGGTATCCACATCCTTTTCACCGCTGAAGATCAAATCGATCTGATCCCCAAGGGCATCGAGAGCGTTAATGCTGCCAATGCATCTCTCTCCCTGGAAGCCATCGTCCATGCATCGGAAACAAAGCTGCTTAATGGGCTTTTCTGCCAGAACGGCGGCAAATACCGGGTCTTTCTCAGCGGATTTGCGAACCGGAATATAGCCTGTCTGGGCTGCAAAGTATGCCGTATTTTCTGTGCTGGTGAGGAACTTTAAATACAGCCAGGAAGCTTCCTTCTCAGCATCTGTCCCGGTGTTGTAAATGGTTACGTTGGTGCCGTAATATAACTGTGCATTATTCTTGTGGCCCGGCAGCGCTGCCGCGTCAATAGTAATGCCTTCCATTGTGCCTTCTTCAATATACGGAAGCGCGGAAGTGGAAGCGACACACATAGCTGCCCGTCCCTGTTGAACCGGGATATTGGCATTCTTATCCTCTCCTGCAAAGCGGGCAGACTTGTTCTGGAACATGCTGTTTAAAAATTCAATGGCCTCCTTCATCTCAGGAGTGTCAAATAAGGGAGTGGAAGTGGCATCATCCAGCGTATCTCCGCCGGCCTGTTTTACCCACGGAGCAATGTCAGTGGACAGGTTGTTTGCAAATACCATACCGTAAATATCCGGCTCTCCGTCACCGTCTGTATCTTTAGTCAGCTTTTGCGCGGCATCGGCCCACTCCTCCCAGGTGGTGGGAACCTCGACACCGGCCTCCTTTAACATATCCACATTATAGTAAAGAACCATCTGGCTCTTGTTAAAAGGCATCGCATACTGTGCACCGTCCCTCAAATTGACCTTTCGGTCCTCTTTTTCGTATACCAACATATACGCCGCCCAAT
>CANRXD010000229.1 GCA_947643685.1 uncultured Clostridium sp.
TCCAGAGCCTTATTTAAAATGATATCGCCGCCATCATAATTTTTGATCAGCTGGGGACGTGTGTTTTCATCGGAAAAATCCGGTGAAGTATCCATATGGGCTAAAAATCCCACAACGGGGCAATCCGCTTCCACGTTGGCCGGAATAGTTCCGTACACATATCCATGGTCGCTCATGGAAACATCCTTAAGGCCCAGCTCTTTTAACTCTTCCACCAGAAGCTTTGCAAGATCAAACTGATTTTTGGTGCTGGGAACGGTGGCAGCGCCCTCTGCGGACTGGGTATCCAGGGCAACATACTTAAGTAAACGGTCAACAACTTTGGACATAATGCATTCTCCTTTTCTTTTAGAAGGCAACAGTTTGGATAAGCCATGGGCTGCTGCCTAAGAAATTTTAATATACAGCATGCAGATGCCGGAGCTAAAAGGGGTGGAATATCCCCTTTTGATCCCGGATTCGCAATTAAAGTATATCAAATTTTTGGGAACATGTCCATGACCCTGTTACGAAATCCAGCCCATTTAATGTTCGCCTACGGCAAAGGGCTGGATTCTCTCCAACCCCCACGTATTTTTACGGACTTTGCAGCAAGTGCAGAGTCCTGGGCTGAACTGTTACTTAATTTCCCTGCAAAATTCTGGCAAGCTCCGAGTCTTCGTTTAAGATGACGGTTTTGTCGGTGCCCTTAAGGCTGGCCTTTAAGGCGTCCAGACTGCGGATATAGTTGTAATAGTCGGCTTTGCTCTCATCGTTATAGGCCTCCGATAAAATCCGCATATACTCTGCCTCTCCCTCCGCCCGTATTTTTTCCGCCTGCGCCTTTGCCTCGGAAATCAGGACGGAAACCTGGCGGTCTGTGGAGTTTTTAATGGCGTTGGACTCATACTGTCCATCCGCGATATATCCGGCGGCAATGTTCTGACGCTCGGAAATCATGCGCTGATAGACCGCCTCTTTATTGGAGTCGGGAAGGTCTAACATTTTAGTTTCCACCTTCTTTACGGTAATCCCATAGCTGTCCAGAGAACCTCCGATTTTTTCTGTAATCATCTCCGCCAGCTTCCCGTCACGGCCGGAAATCACATCGGCCTGGTCAGTGGAGGAAATCACATTTTTTACCGCATTATAAACCACAACGGAAATGCGGCTCTCGGCGTTCGCCTTGTTGGCGCCCAGGCGGGATAAATATTTTAATGGGTCTGTCACACTCCAGAGGGCAAAGGAATCCGTCACCATAACCTTTTTGTCTCTGGTGTTCACTTCGCTGGGAACCAGGTCATAAATCATCTCATAATTGGGGATGGACTGGGTCGTCTGGATGAAGGGAATCTTAAAACTTAAGCCCGGAGTGTCGATGACGCGGACTACCTTCCCGAACTGTAAAACCAGCTTGTACTCATCGTTATAGGTGCTCACCATGCTGGAACTGAGGATCACCAGGGCAAAAACGGATATCAGAATCACCATCACGTTTCTTCCTGCTTTTTTCATATTGGTTATGCCTCCTTACTATAAAAGTTCAGCGCTCCGCCGCTGAACAGTGCGAAAACGGGGTCACGAAGTGACATCTTCCATTCAGGGATACCAAATGCGCCCGCCAGATTTTCACGGTGCGGCGCCGCACATAACCGCCGGGCACATGAAAATTTACTGCGTCTTTTCCGGTGATTCTGAAGAGGAAACGGATGTGCCGGACACTTCTGAAAAAGGTTCTAACGGCAGCATGGTCTGTGTGCCGCTTCCATTGTCGATGATGACCTTAAGGCCCGGCAGCAGCTCTTCCATCGTCTCATAGAACATACGTTTTTTTGTAATCAGCGGATATTTGATATATTCCGCATACGTGTCCTCAAACCGGGCCACCTGTCCGGTGGCTTCGTTGATTCTCTGCTGTTTGTAGGCCTCTGCCTCCTGCAGGAGCTTATCGGCCTCCGCTTTGGCTTTCGGTATATTTTCGGACTTGTACTTATTGGCGGCGTTGATGGCTGTTTCCATGCCCTGCTTGGCATCCTCAACCGCTTTAAAGGCATTGGCCACGTCGTCTCTGGGCATTTCAGAATCCTGAATCGACACATTATAAATGCCATAGCCGATGTTTTCATCCACCAGACGTTGGGTAAGCTGCTCCTTTATCCGTTCCTGAATCTGTGTTTTCCCTGTGGTAATGACATCATCCACATTGAACATGCCCACGGTATCACGGATATAGCTTTGGGCCAGATTTTTGATAATGCTCTCATAAACCGTGCGGTGGCGCACCGCCTGAATGGGATCGGTGACCATGTACTCAATGTAAAAATCCACATTGGTCAGATTAAAGTCCTTGGTAATCATAAGACTCTCATTTTCCAGGGAAACCGGATATTCTGTGGATGCTCCGGCCGCCCGCTCCGGATCTGTGGTATAGCCGATCTGCATTCCGGTAATGGCCTTGGAGACCTTTGTGATTTTCTGAATCAGCGGAATTTTAAAATGGAGGCCGGAAGATTCCACCACCGCCGGACTTCCGAATGTGGTGACCACAGCCATTTCCTGCTCCGAAAGGGTGTAATAGCTCCCCATCCCGAGGAAAAGGACGAGAAGGACGAAAACCACAAGTCCCGCGCCTTTTGCCGCCTTCTGTGGTTTGAATCCATTCTGGGCCTTTCCTGCCTTTTTTCCGGCGGCGCCTTCTTCCGTCTGTTCATAAACCACATTGTCTTCCTTATTCTGTTTTCTTTTGGCAGCACGGCCTGTCATTTCATCCAGCTTTCCGCTCTTTTTTAAAGATGAGAGGGAAAAAAGAAGAATCACTGCCAGCCAGATTATAAACTCCATCATTTATTTAAGGTTTCCTCCTTTTCTTTTCGGTCCAGATCCATCTGGAGCTCTTCCAGATAGTGGACAAACATATCCCGGTGGCTCCGTATTTTCCATGCCTTCGGCAGACATACTGGGATGTTTTTGCCCGCTCATAGGGTGTATGTTCTGAAGAGGAAAGGTACGGACCGCACACTCCTTTGCGTCAAAGCAGACAGGGATTCCCTGTACAGCCCCGATGTAGTCAACGGTACTCTTCATATCAAAATAGGCCAGGGTAATGTGGCGGCTGACCTTGTCAATTTCAATGGGGGTAATGGGGGTGGGGATCTTCTGAATCAATGCCAGCTTTTTTTCCCGGTAGCTGTCGTTGGTATGGTTGATCAGATCCTCCAGCGTAGAACCCCTTAAGCCCCTGGTTTTCCAAGTTCCCATAATCGTTCTCCTGCTGCCATCCGCAAAAATTCATCCGGAAGCGGAGCCTCAAAGCTTTTTTCCGAAAGCCGTTCAAACTGCCCGCCAAGCTTTGGAAACTCCAGGCGGTAGGAATGAAGAAGCTGGGAGCGGATCCCGTAGATTTCGCAGACCCCCGCCAAAGGCAGCCTTCCGTATTTCCTGTCTCCCACGATCGGATGGCCGATGGAAGCCAGGTGGGCGCGGATCTGGTGGGAGCGCCCCGTGAGAAGCGTTACCTTAAGAAGCGTAAATGCCTTGTTGGAGGCCAGAGGCTCATAGCGGGTGAAAATCCTCTGCGCCTGCCCTTCCTTATCCGCTTCCTCTAAAATCTGCACCCGGTTGGCTTTTTCGTCTTTTAAAAGCCAGCCATCGATGGTTTTGGGAGTTTTCATCTCTCCTTCCACAATACACTGGTAATATTTGTGAATGGTTCTGTCCCGGAACACCTCTGACAGCATCTGAAGTCCGGCAAGGGATTTCCCGGCAGCTACAATACCGCTGGTATTCCGATCCAGACGGTTGCACACCGAGGGCTTAAAGCTCCGCAGGGATGCCTCCGTGACCTGTTCCGTATTCAAAAGGTATTGTATCACATATTCCACCAGGGAAGTATCTGTATCCTTTGCCTTCTGGGACAACATTCCCGACGGTTTATTAATAAGAAGAATATCCTCATCTTCATATAAAATATCAAGCTCTACGGCCCGGGCTTTCCGAATCCGGGTCCGGGAAAATTTTTCAATGGTCTCATCGGCCAGAAAAAGCTTCACCACATCTC
>CANRXD010000230.1 GCA_947643685.1 uncultured Clostridium sp.
TGGAGAGGGTGAAGGCCTGTCTTTGTACGCCGTGGCTGATGAGGTGGTCCAGCTGGGAGAGCTGTGCCTGAATGGAAGAAACATAGGAAACGAACGTATGCCCGAAAGGGGTCAGGGTCACGCCGCGGTTGCTTCGGGAAAAGATGGCGTGGCCGATTTCTTTTTCCAGGGTACTGACCGCGTTGGACAGCACCGACTGGGAGACAAAAAGGTTGGCGGCCGCCCGGTTGATGGAGCCGGTCTTTGCGATTTCTACAACATATCTTAACTGATTGAGTGTCATATCTTTCCATGCCTCCTGATCATCGGACTGGTCTTCCCGGATATTCGGATAACAGTTATATGAATTATATATTAACACTTTGCAAAAAGCAAGAATTATAATAAGAATAGCAATCCGGAGTTGCACATATAGTAAATTTTTTAATGAAAGGTGGATGAAGTTATGAAGCGTAAAAATTATGGAGCTCTTGCATTTCTGCCCCTGATCGTTTTTCTGGCATTGTATCTGGGCTTTGGTCTGTTTTTCTATTTTAAGGGCGAGAACAGTCCTTTTAACTTTGTTCCGCGTGAAGCAGCTCTGATCTTTGGAATTGCGTTTGCGCTTCTGATGGGAAGGGAAGAATTTTCAAAAAAGACAGAAGATTTTATGAAAAATGCCGCGACGCCGGGAGTGATGCTGCAATGCTTCATTTTTATCCTGGCCGGTATCTTTTCGGCGGTCAGTAAGGCCATGGGCGGTGTAGACGCTGTGGTAAATGCAGGCATGGCAGTTCTTCCGGCAAGATTTATTGTGCCGGGTCTCTTCATTATTTCCAGTCTGATTTCCACATCCATGGGTACCAGCTTTGGCACAGTGAGCGCGGTGGCCCCCATTGCCGTCGGCTTTGCTGAGCTTGGAGGTTTTGATATGACGCTGGTGCTCTGTGCGGTTCTTGGCGGGGCCATGTTCGGCGACAACCTTTCCTTTATTTCCGATACTACAATCGCTGCGACCCAGGGCGCCGGGTGCAAAATGAAAGACAAATTTAAAATGAATTTTTCCATTGCCGTTCCTGCGGCGGCTTTCGCAGTTGTCTGGCAGGTCCGTCTGGTTGCAGAAAGAAGGAACGGAGAAGATCATCTGGAAAAGGAAGTTCCGGCAGTGACAAAGATACCGCTTCGCAGGCCGGAAAAGATTGATTACAGTACCTTTGTTCTGACGGAAGATCTGGGAATGAAGAATATGGAGGATGCAAAATGATTGCGAAAATTTATCGGTTTGATCCGACGGTCGATCCGGAACCGTATTACAAAAGCTATGAAGTTGATGTAAAGGCAGAAGACCGTATGACGATTATGGACCTGCTGCTTTACATTTCGGAAAATCTGGATGGAACTTTAAGTTTCTTTTCCCACAGCGCCTGTCAGCATGGCATCTGCGGCCGCTGTGCGGTGAGGTGCAACGGAAAGGCGTTTCTGGCCTGTGAAAAGGTATTAGAGGGGGAAGATGTGACGATCGACCCGGTCAAAATACCGGTGGTGAAGGATCTGGTGGTGCGAAATTAGGCTTGCAGGCCCGGATAGATCCTGAAAAGGGGCTGTTGCAAAAGCAGATGAATCATCTGGCGGAGCAACAGCTCCTTTTTTTCATGCCAAAACGGATGGCATTCCGGTTATAATCGGCTGGAAAGTAACCAGTACCAGCAGGCGGTCCTTCGTACAGTTTGCAGGAATGGAATGTATTATGGAATGAAAGACTTTCAGGCATCGTATATATAAAAAAAGGCTTAAAATTGGACGAAGAAAGGACGGCTTTGCCTGTAACAAAGCAGATTGAGATTTACAATCACATTGCAGCTTATCTGGCGGAAGCAGAGCTGATTGCGCCGGACGAAAAGGTCCGCTTCCTTGAAATCCTGAGGAAAGAGAGAAAGACATGGCGTTAGCGGTTATTTACTGTCGTTGCAGCACAGAGGAGGAAAGCCAGGTCGATGCCTTAAAGAACCAGGTGACTGAGGCAAGGACCTGTGCCAAGGAAAATGGCTGGACACTGGTGGATGAGTATGTGGAGTCGAAAAGTGGTACGACATCGAGAGGGCGGCAGCAATATGGCCGCCTTCTCGACGATATGCTGACTTCAAAATTTGATATTATTGTGATTAAGAGCCAGGACCGGCTGATGCGTAATACCAGGGACTGGTATTTATTTGTAGACCGGTTGTCAACACATGGAAAAAAGCTGTATCTTTATCTGGAACGAAAATTCTATTCTCCGGATGACGCCCTGATTACGGGGATTAAGGCGATACTGGCGGAAGAGTACAGCAGAGAACTCAGCAAAAAGGTCGTTAATGCCCATAAGCACAGACAGTTAAACGGCGGTAAGGTCATGCTGACAAACCGCGCCTATGGCTTTTCAAAGGCAGCGGACGGCAGTGTGTTGATTGATGAAAAAGAGGCTGAAGTAATACGGCGGATTTATAAGCTGTGCGCGGCCGGATATGGAAGCCGCACGATCGCCAATGTTCTGGTAAAGGAAGATATCGTAAGCACGGCCGGGAAGAGTATGAATGCATCGACCATACGGCGCATGATACGAAATCCACTTTATAAGGGAACTTTTGTAATGAATAAGAAACACTTTGACTTCTCCACCAAAAGGACCACAAAAAATCCGGAGAGCGAATGGATTTATGATAATGGTCTTGTTCCGGCCATTGTGGACGAAGAGCTATGGGAAGAGGCGAACCGGGCGATGTCTGTGCGGGCAGGAAAGGGGCACCAAAATGGCAGATATGTAAGAGGAAGCAACCCGGGAAAATATAGCCTGAGCGGGAAGCTTATCTGCGGCGTATGCGGAAGGCCCTATTACAGATCATGGAGAAGGAAAAAGTCGGAGCCGGGAAAAATCATTTACGAGTGGAAATGCAGCGGATATGTAAACTATGGAAGAAACAGTGAAAAACGGAGAGACAGCCAGAGAAAGGTGCTGTTTCCTGATGGCGAAAGGGGATGTGATAACAGCCATCTGAATGAAGAACTTGTTTTTGATATGTTGAAGCAATATAGTTCTGAGTATTTTCAGATGAAAAGCGAGGAGAAGAACGGGATTATAGAGACAACAATCCGGCTTTTAGAGAGGGCTTTGGCACAGAGCCCTCAGGAAATCAAGCTGGAAAAGCTTAAAAAAGAGGTTTCTGAACTGGAAAGGAAGAAGAAACTTTTATTGGATAAGCTCCTGGATGGGATTGTTTCTGATGAGGATTACAGGAAAAGAAGCAAAGGTCTGGATGAAAAACTGGAAAAGGCTTTGGAGGAACAGGAACAATATCAGATTCCGTTTACACAGCAAAAAAACTTGGGAAACCGCCTGATGAAAATTAAGGAAAGGTTAGAACATGGAGGACTGGAAAGAGCCACAGCAGGAAGGCTTCTGGATGATATTGACAAAATTGTGGTACATGAATGGCAGCTGGAATTCCTGTTTCATCCGCTGCATATGCCTGGAATCCCGATGGGCGAGTTTGGAATGGCCGGGCAGGCTTTGAAGGATGATAAAAGGATGTTTTCCTTGTTTTTGGATTATCCATTCCCATCAGATACCGAGAAAGGCAGATTCCTGGATAGACAAAGGCTTATGCAATGGATAAAAGAGTACCCTTTTTTTACTGTGAAGCAATATGCGGAAAAGATGGGGAAGAGTCCATATATGATTCAAAACCGTATGAATGAGCTTCGGAAGGCGGGATATATAGAATTCAGGAAGTCGGGGAAGGATGGGCGGTGGGTGATTATAAGGGAGTTGCCTGATATCAGAAAGAGACAAGTTGATATAGAACATTGTATTTTAAGCAAAGGTTGTATATAATGAAATCAGGAGAGTGAAAAGGAGGATGTGTATGTCCGGGCAAATACATACAGACTGGGAACAAATAGGGATTGCCAACGATTTTCTGTTTGGGAAAATCATGAGGAATCCCGGATTATGTAAAAAACTTCTGGAACGGATACTGCCGGAACTGGAGATCGATCGGATTGAGTATCCGGAA
>CANRXD010000231.1 GCA_947643685.1 uncultured Clostridium sp.
TGCGGAAATTCCCTCCTAGATGGTCTTTGCCACACCGGGCGGCAGATTTACGCATCCAAGAGAACCGCTTGTTTTATAAATAGAGCCTCCGAAGCTTCCTCTCCATGCAGCGTCATGGAGTCCGATTCCTCCGTTAAAAGGCATCCAGTAGGACACCGGAGTCCTGTAATTTTCTCCCTTTAAAACGGCGTTTCTCTGTTTATAGGTAAGCGGATAGGCTCCGGCCGGAGTTGCCCAGCCTCTGGCTTCATTTCCCGAAACAAAATCCGATTCCACCACCAGTTCCCCGTTCTTATAAAAGAACAGATGCTGCGCCGTCAGGTTGACTTCCACGTAGGTATTTCCATAATCATTTTCTCCGTGGCTGGCCCCCTTTTGGATATACTCCGGCTCCCTGGTCTGCTTCTCCCCCGCTTTTACGATGGCTGTCACCGCAGCCGTCTCCGCAGACTGGTTAATCCGCCACCCGTAATTTCCCCTGGAGATGGTTACGGTATCTCCGTAAGAGGTCTTTAAAGTCTTGGGTTTATAGGCCGTGTCATAATTCCCGGCCAGTTCCTTTACATATGCCGCCACCTGGCTTTCGTCCAATACTACCGTCCGGTCCTCCACAGAAAGCCAGGTATGAATGGTGTCCCCGTCAAGGACCTGGCTTGCCTCACCAAAGGTATGAGTTACAGCAGCTCCCACATAGGTATTAAGTTCTGAAACAAGGGCCAGAAGCCCCTCATCATCTTCTTTTACAGCAGGCTTTGTATAACAGTCATGGGCCTCCAGATCCACTTCTGTCTCCAGATTCATTACCGCGTCCCTGACGGCCTTCTCCACATTGGCCGCAATCAACTCCGTTCCCGGGTCTTCCGGAGTCACCTGATAGCTTTTTGTATCACTCTGGTATTCAGAAACCGTGGCATTTTCCGGCTCCCGCATGGTTTCAGGATTCATACAGGCAAGGCCGGCAATTTTTTCCTGCAGCTTTTCCTCATCGAAAACGATCATGGTACCGATTTCATGGCTGGAGGATGTGCCCAGGCATTTTATCCAGTCCCTGGGATTCTGGGCGTTTATCATTTCCTCCAGACTCCCGTCAAACTCTGCGTGAAGGCCGATTTCTTCTTTTGTAATGACCTCCTCCGGATATTCTCTGGCAACGACCTTAAGCGCGTATCCGGAAAGGCTGTTCTCAATGGCCGCCTTTACCGCATCCGCCGTTTTCCCTGATACATTCATTCCGTTAATTTTTGTATTAGGAAGAAATGCAGTTTCATACCTTCCTGCCTGTATAAAATAATATCCTGTTCCTGCTCCTGCAGCCAGAACCAGGGCTGCCGCCACCGCACCCACTGTCCGGAAAAGGATTTTTTTCTTTCCCGGCACCGTCTGCTGCCGCCTGCTTCTGCCGCGCAGCTTTCCGGCCTCCACTTTCTTTTTTTCCTCTTCCATAATTTCCTTTCTCCGGTAACGAGTTCAAACACCTGTGAACGATTCTTTCCCAGTTCTTTGCTTACGTCCGGCTCTTCAGCCGTTTATTGACCGCCTCTCCAAAAAGCCTGTATAACGCCGCCGCAAGAGGTACGCCAAGGAGCATTCCTCCAACGCCAAGAACGCCTCCTCCGATGGTAA
This sequence comes from uncultured Clostridium sp., assembly GCA_947643685.1. Lineage (GTDB taxonomy): Bacteria > Bacillota > Clostridia > Lachnospirales > Lachnospiraceae > CANRXD01. The sequence continues at coordinate 1,624 of CANRXD010000231.1, forward strand.
CGGCCGCCAGCACCCAAAGGCCGGGAAGCCCGATGGAAGCCCCCACCACTTTGGGATAAATCAGATTCCCCTCCAGCTGCTGAAGAATCACCAGAAATACCACGAAAAAAACAGCCTGGAGAGGATTCACGGTAAATACCATAAAAGCGCCCACTGCCGCTCCGAGATACGCGCCCACCACAGGAATCAGGGCAGTGACACCCACAACGGCCCCGGTCATAACGGCATAAGGCATCCGGAACGCCGCCATCCCCATGGCGCAAAGGCATCCGATGATCACAGCCTCCATGCACTGCCCCACAATAAAGCTTGTGAAAGCCTCATGGAAAGTTCCCGCCACATAGCGCACCTTTTTTCTGGTTTCCGGCTTTAAAAAGGCCCGCATGATTTTATCTGCCTGGCCGCAGAGCCTTTCCTTGGCGTTCAGAAGATAGATGGAAAAAATCGTTCCGATCAGTACCTTTGTAATGGTTCCAAAGGCCCTGGACACCACAGATACCACGGAGCTGAAGATCCCTCCGGCTCCTGCCACCAGAAAATCCACCGTCTTCTTTGCCATATTCTGCCAGTCAATGTCCATTCTTTTCAGAGAGTCCTGAAAAGCCGGAATTTCATCCGAATGGGCAATGGCCCAGGTCCTCATGCTCTCCATGGCCGGCGGAATTTCATCGGTTATGAGCCGGATGCTGGAGAGTAACTCCGGAACCACCAGATTCACAATAAACGCCAAAATCAAAAACAGGCATACGAAAGATAAAAGAATGCACACCGGCCTGCGGCTCTTGACGAGGACTGCCTGGTTCGTGCGGGGAAAATAAAGCTTCTCCAGGCGCTTTAACAGAATATTTAAAACATAAGCAATGATGCATCCCAAAAAAAGCGGTGCTGCCGCCGAAAATATCAGAGACACACCCCTGGCAATCTGATCCGCCTTCCTTACAAAAAGGCATACTGCCGCGGCAATGACTCCGATTACACAATAGGTTCCATATCGGTTCTTCCCCATCTGTTCTCCTTTTATTATTAAACGAGAATGCCCGCTGACGCAGATATCTCCCTGCATTTTTTTATATCGTAATCAAGCCGGGCCTTTAACTCCCCAATGGATGCAAACTTCATCTCCGGACGGATAAAGTCCAAAAGTTCCACTTTTATCTCTTTTCCATAGAGGTTTCCCTGAAAATCATAGAGGTATGTCTCCACTCCCGTGGGATTTTCTCCTGAAATCGTAGGTTTCTTTCCCACATTCGTCAATCCTCCATAGGTTTCCCCGTCCACGGTCACCCTTGCCACATAGACTCCAAATTTCGGCAGATGTTTCACGGCCGGAGGAATCAAATTGGCAGTGGGATAAAGCTTTTTATGGCCGATTGCGTTTCCATGCTCCACCGTACCGGTCACATAATAATGATATCCAAGCAGGCGGTTGGCCTTTTGTATGTTTCCTTCTGCTAACATTTCTCTTACATAGGTACTGCTGATGATCTTTCCTTCCTCATCCCGTTCCTTGTCCACCACAAAAAACCGGTAGCCATATCTGGGCGCCAGCCTTTCCAGAAGCTCCTTATCCCCGGCGGCCTTATACCCAAAGTGGCAGTCGGGCCCGGTCACAATTACTTTCGCGTTCATCCTCCCTGTGAGGATTTCAGCCACGAACCGTTCCGGCTCCATATGGCAGACCTCCTGGTCGAACGGATATTCCACCAGATACTCCACTCCCGTTTTGGCCAGTAAATCCATCCTCTCCCGATTGGTCATGAGCATGGTCTGCGGCTTTCCCTTTACCAGGGTCCACGGCGGTGTGGAAAAGGTGAACATGGCAACCTGATAGCCTTGTTCCTTCCATTTAAGCATCTCTTTTACAAGTTTTTTATGGCCCACATGGAGCCCGTCAAATTTACCGATACTCACCACAGTCGGCTCACTGATCTGAAATTCTTTCGTTTCCACAATATACTGCATGCTGTTTTATGCCTCCACCGCTATCCCAGAAATAGTTTTCTCGGATAAAACATGTGTTTTTCTTCCGAAAATTCGTAAATACCAATAAACTGCCCGTCGGCCGTATAGGTCTTAAAAAGCCCGCCATCCAGTGCATTCCCGGCCTTTTTATACCGGAACGGATTTCCGTTTTTCATAAGTTTGTCCAGTTCTCTACTCTCAGACCGGATTTCCCGGTATTCTGAAAATACTGTCTCCACAGGAAGAACCGCCTCTGAAAGCCGTCCCTGGTCTTTCAGGGCCTGAATCTCTGCAAGTGTCAGGCTGTCCTCAATGGAGAAGCGTCCCACCCTGGTCCGCAAAAGCTCTTTCATGCATCCGCCCGCCAGAAGCTTTTTTCCGATATCGTGGCACAGGGCCCTGATATATGTGCCTTTGGAACAGGAGACCGTAATAATTACTTCCG
>CANRXD010000232.1 GCA_947643685.1 uncultured Clostridium sp.
AGGAGGAATTGCCATGAAAAAAATATCCATGTATGCCATTACAGCTTTCACCGCTCTCACTGTGTCCGGAACTATTCCGTTCCAGTCTTTTGCTGCCCCGGGGGTCATCGTCATCTCCGGTGGAAACTCTGGCAGAGTCCCTGGAAACTGCCTCTCTGCCTTTGACTTCTCCAATCCATCCCCCATGGTGCCGGGATCTTCTGGACTGAATATTTCCTGCCCGGAATCCTTCCTGTTTAACTGCATTCCGGATCTTTCCGGCATCTGTACTCCCAATCCATACACTCCGGGCTGTCAGCAGACTCCCGGTATCTCCATTCCAAACTGTCCGCAGGCTCCCGATACCTCTGTTCCGAATTGTCCGCAGGCTCCCGATACCTCTGTTCCGAATTGTCCGCAGGCTCCCGATATCTCTGTTCCGGATTGTCCGCAGGCTCCCGATATCTCTGTTCCGGATTGTCCGCAATCTCCTGATACCCCTGTTCCGGATCTGCCGCAGACCCCCGGTACATCGGTTCCGGACCTTCCGCAGACCCCCGGTACATCGGTTCCGGATCTGCCACAGACCCCCGATACCTCGGTTCCGGACACGGATTTACCTTCTGATTCCTATGTAACCCAGGTGCTTTCCCTGGTCAACGAGGAACGGGCCAGAGAAGGCCTCTCAGCTCTTTCCCTGAATACCTCTCTGTCCGGTGCCGCTTCCGTCAGGGCTGCGGAAATTCAAACCTCTTTCTCCCACACCCGTCCGGGCGGAAAAGATTTCTCCACCGTTCTCAGAGAATCCGGCATCTCCTACCGGGCAGCCGGAGAAAACATTGCCTATGGCCAGACTTCCGCACAGAAGGTGATGAATGACTGGATGAATAGTGCCGGCCACCGTGCCAATATTCTGAACGCATCCTACACAGAGATTGGCATTGCCCATGTAAAAAGCCCGTCCGGCACCGATTACTGGGTGCAGCTTTTTATCCGTTAAAAAAATCCCGGTTTCCTTTCTCAGAGGAAAACCGGGATTTTTCGTCCAAAGATCACATCAGCCGCAGCGTGTTCCCGGGATAATCATTGGCGAGACCGGACACCTGCGATACGGATATGCCGCACTCCTCCCGGAACTGATGTGATAAAAACATTATATGACAGAATAAAGAAAGTTTCAACACATGATTCAAATCTCCTCTTCATGCTCCGCTAAATAGGCCACCAGCCCGTCGATGAATTGTCCGTTTCTCGGCTTTGCGTTGACTGGATAAGGAACGATTTCCTTTAACAGTTTCCTGTTTCCCTGCCCCCATATGGTGTCTACCACTGTTCGGATATTTCGCTCCACACAAAAAGGAGTGGTGTTATAAAGCTGGGCTACCTCGTTATACAGCCATTTGCACTGGTAAATGAATACCTCGCTTTGCATTACGATTTCAATGGCACTGGCTGTGTAGTAAAATCCCAGATAACCTCCGTTGGCACCCAACTGCCTCAGCAGACGGTGCGCTGCATTTTCTTTTTTAATCATTTGTCAACTCTCCATTTCTTCTGTATGCTTTCCCCTCTATTTTAGTATGGGAAAGCTGAGACGAAAACAGAATTGTAGCGACATCTTTCGACATCACGAGTTCAGCTCGGCAATTCTGGTGATTCCCACATAAATATGAGAGATCTTATACCAGGTTGCAAAATCCACCACCCCCGTGACCGGAAGGCCGAATACTGACTGAAATGCCTCCACTGCACTGGCCGTGGCCTGACCGTAAATTCCATCCGGGCGGATCCTGGGAATTGCCGTATAAATCGTAGCCACCGTATCCAGCTGTTCCTGTATCTGCTGAACCTTATTCCCGCTGCTTCCGATGGTCAGATCCTGTCCCGGCCAGGAAGCCGGAATACCGGAAATCTGCTCCGCCGTATTGATATACATGTCATCCCCATAAAAGTACCTCAGAATCTCAATGGGGCTGTATCCCCTTTCGCCCAGATCACAGGAGCCCCATTGAGTCATCCACCCGGGACAGGTAACCTGCCTGCCGTCACAATATTGCGTGAGAATCGGCTGCTTCACTTCCGGCCTGGACAGAAAACTGTCAAAAATATCATCCACCACCACAGAAATGGACTCATAAATGTTCCGTCCAAAAATCCATTTATGGTCATAAGCCGTTGAGGAAGTTATTGTGAAATCGTACCCCTTGTTTCTGTACCATTCCGTATACACCCGGTTTAAAGTAAAGGACATAATTGCCAGCACGTTTGCTGTGATGGATGACTGGGGCCAGGTAGCATAAATTTCGCTTGATGCCACATTTTTAATGTAATCCCGGTAAGGAACGTAATAATTTTTTGCAGAGGAGTCAGAGGGAACCCCGTCATGAACCACAACAGTCTGGGGGACCACGACTCTGGAAAGCACAATCTCTCCGCTTTCCCCCATGGGCTTAATTTCGCTCTCTGCGATTTTGGGAGGAAAGCTCCCATAAAGAGTATGATCCGGAATTACGATATCCTCTTCGGTTCCTTCTGCCTGGGACAGGGGAATCAGCCTGGCCCCCTGGAAGGAAGTGGACTCAGCCAGGATTTCTGATCCGGAAATCACAAGCGGCTCATATCCTGGTGCCACAATACGGATCGTATATTCAGCATAAGGACGCACCTCCACAGGATTTAAGCTGAGTTCCCGCGGGGGTGCCTCTAAAGCCACATTCTCCGTCTGCCCGGAACTGTTGGTAGTCAGCTCCTCTAAAATAGTATCCGGCTCCTCCGTCTTTGCTATGGAAATTTTAGCGTCTGTAATGGGGAAGTTATTGGTGTCAGAAACGACATCTACCTGCAAATAGCCTTGTGCCATGACTGCCTCATAAAAGAAATGTTATGATAGCATATGGCCTCCGGAAAAAAAAAGAACAAAATTGCAGAAAAAACTTGTTAAATTTATAATTCTGTGGTATGATACTTGCGATGGGGCATTAGCGCAGTTGGGAGCGCGTTTGAATGGCATTCAAAAGGTCGTGGGTTCGAATCCCATATGCTCCAGGAAAAGGAAATCCCTTGAGGATTATTGATTGAAGGAAGAATCAATAGTCTCAAGGGGTTTTTTCTATAAAAAAAGAAGTTCTTGCCGTTTTACTTTCAGATTATAAATATATCCACCTAAAGTTATTACTTTCCATTTACACTAAAAGTGAATGGAGGTGTAAACATATAATGAATACAGGAGAACGACTAAGACAATTAAGAGAGCAGTATCGCTTGTCGCAAAATGATGTCGCAAAGGTGTTACAAGTCACAACATCACTAATCAGCTCCTACGAGCATGGAGAGAGAACGCCCAGTCCTTCGAAACTGGTTCAGCTTGCAGATTTGTATCACACGACAACGGACTATCTTCTGTGCCGAAACAATTCTTATGATGATACCATATTCCTTTCGCTGAATGGCTTAAGCAGCCGCCAGATCGTACTAATTCGAGAGTTAGTGGAAACTATGCGTATTTTGTAGACAAAAGATAAAAAGCAGATGGAGGGGCTGTTTGAGGGGAACAGCCCCATCTGCTCTTACAGCTTTCGTCCGCATTCCATACACATAAATTGACCAGCTTCCACTTTGGCACCGCAGATACAGGTTTTGGTTTCTGCTTCATTTGTTAGAAGCACAGCCCTTTTTTCTTCTTCCAGCAAATCTTCGACACTGGTCCCACAGCCTGGACAGAATTTATCTGTCCGCATGACCGTTTCACCGCAATGGCAGATGATGGAATCGCTTTTGACTGGTGTTCCGCATTTAGCGCAGAAACGGGCCTTTCCCTCTAACTTTGCTCCGCAATTTACACAGACATTTTTTCCTGATTGTATCCGCTCCTGTTCTTTGGCCTCTATCTGCTGGTTCAGGTCTGTGATTTCTTTGTCAAATTCAGCCAGTTTTTCCAAATCCATAGAGAACTCTTTAAATTCCAGTCCCTGTTCTTTGTGCATCTCATAAACTGCCATACCCAGATATCCAAAATAT
>CANRXD010000233.1 GCA_947643685.1 uncultured Clostridium sp.
GGATATGACCTTTGGATTTCAAAGCGCTGTGGATATTGCTACCAATGCCATAGACTGCATTCATACAACAGCCTCGTCTCACGGCCGTGTATTTATTGTGGAAGTCATGGGACATAAGGTGGGATGGCTGACTCTTCATGCCGGAATTGCAGGTGGTGCAGATATTATTCTGCTTCCGGAAATTCCCTATGATCTGGGTGCCGTGGTAAAAAAGATCAAAGAGCGTACCAAAGGCGGCAGCCGCTTCTCTATTCTGGCTGTGGCAGAGGGCGCAATTTCAAAAGAAGAAGCGGCAATGTCCAAAAAAGAATATAAAAAGAAACTGGAAGAGCGTACGGAAAAATATCAGTCTGTGGCTTATGAAATCGGAGCCAGAATTCAGGAAATGACAGGTCAGGAGATCCGTGTGACAGTGCCGGGGCATATGCAGCGCGGCGGAGCCCCGGTTCCCTATGACCGGGTGCTTTCCTCAAGAATCGGTGCCCATGCGGCAGATATGATTGACAAAAAAGAGTTTGGAAGACTTGTGGTTGTGAAGAATAATGTGATTACAGACATTCCGCTTGCGGAGTCCGCCGGAAAATTGAAATATGTGGATCCGCAGTCTGAGGTTATCAGGGAAGCCAGGCTTCTGGGTATCAGCTTTGGGGACAAATAATTATGTCATATACAGCACTTTACAGAAAATGGCGCCCACAGACCTTTAAAGATGTGAAGGGACAGGACCACATTGTTACAACCCTGGAGAATCAGGTTTTATCCCGGCGAATCGGCCATGCCTACCTGTTCTGCGGAACCAGGGGCACAGGAAAAACTTCAGTGGCTAAAATTTTCGCCAGGGCAGTCAACTGCGAAAATCCTGCAGATGGAAGTCCCTGCGGGGAATGTCCAAGCTGTAAGCAGATTCTTGCCGGAACTTCCCTGAACGTGGCGGAAATTGATGCGGCTTCCAACAATGGTGTGGAAAATATCCGTGAGATTCGTGAGCAGGTGCAGTATCCGCCGACGGAGGGACGGTTTCGGGTTTATATTATTGATGAGGTGCATATGCTGTCCACAGGGGCGTTTAATGCATTACTCAAGACTCTGGAAGAGCCGCCGTCCTATGTGATTTTTATTCTTGCCACAACAGAGGTCCATAAAATCCCTGTTACAGTGCTTTCAAGATGTCAGAGATATGATTTCAAACGGATTACGGTGAATACCATTGTGGACCGATTAAAAGAGCTGACGGCTGCCGAGGGAATGCAGGTGGAGGAAAAAGCACTTCGCTACGTGGCAAAGGCGGGGGACGGCTCCATGCGGGACGCTTTAAGTCTGCTGGATCAGTGTGCGGCGTTCCACTATGGAGAAACGCTGACCTATGAGCATGTGTTAGATGTGCTGGGGGCAGTGGACAACAGTGTATTCCGGGAGCTGTTCCTGGCTGTGACAGGGCAGAAGACAAAAGAGTGCATCCTGAAACTAGAAGAAATGGTAATCCAGGGACGGGAATTGTCCCAGTTTGTGACGGACTTCATCTGGTATCTGCGGAATCTTCTTCTCCTTAAAACAGCAGAAGATGCGGAAGAATTACTGGATATGTCGGAAGATAATTTAAAGCTTCTGCGGGAAGATGCCGGATTGGCAGATGAAAATATGCTGATGCGCTATATCCGTGTATTCTCGGAACTTTCCAGCCAGATTCGATTTGCCAGCCAGAAGCGGGTCCTGATTGAGCTTGCCTTCATTAAACTCACGAAGCCGGAGATGGAGACGAATCTGGATGCTGTCCTGGAACGGCTTGGCAGGTTGGAACATCAGATGGAAGAAGGAATTCCGGCGGCTTTACGGCCGGAGGGCATGACTCTGGGTGGTGATATCCTGCCGCAGAGAAGTATGGAAATACCTGCGGAGGGAAATGATAACCACACTCAGAGACAGGAGGCCCCCAAACTGTCAGGTCCGGTTTCAGAACCGAGAACGGTAACACTGCCAAAAGCTCAGCTTGAGGATTTGAACCTCATACGAAACGAATGGGGGAAAATTGTCAGGGAAATGGGAATGTCCATCCGTCCCAGCTTTCGGGAAACTGTGGTGGAGCCGGCGGGGGAAAGCTGTCTTTGCATTGTATTTAATGATTCCATGAATTTTGGGATGGGAAGTCGCCCAAGCGTACTTGGGGATTTGGAGAGATACGTGGAGAAGACTTACGGAAAATCCATCTACTTTAAAGCGAGACTGCGGGAAAGCGGCGAGCGTCTGGATACCAGATATATCACCGACGAGGAACTACGGGAAAATATCCATATGGATATTGTAATAGAAGATTAGAAAATCAGGAGGAATCACACCATGGCAAAACGTGGCGGTTTTCCAGGCGGAATGCCTGGCAATATGACAAATTTGATGAAGCAGGCGCAGAGAATGCAGCGTCAGATGGAAGAAAAGACAAAAGAACTGGAAGAAAAGCAGTATACGGCGGCGGCCGGGGGCGGAGCAGTGACTGTGACGGTTTCCGGTAAAAAAGAGGTTGTGTCAGTAAAAATTTCTCCCGAGGCCGTGGATCCGGATGATGTGGAAATGCTGGAGGACATGATTATGGCTGCTGTCAATGAAGCATTCCATCAAATGGAAGAGGATTCCAGCGCTGTTATGGCAGAGCTGACAGGAGGCCTTGGAGGCCTGGGAGGACTTTCTTTCTAAAATGGATTATTACAGCAGTCAAATTGCAAAACTGATTGAGGAGCTGGGAAAACTGCCCGGAATCGGAAATAAGACAGCCCAAAGGCTGGCATTCCATATTATCAATATGCCAAAAGAACAGGTAGAACGGCTCTCCGGCGCGATCCGGGATGCGAAATATAATGTCCATTATTGTAAGGAATGTTTTACTCTGACAGATCAGGAGCTCTGCCCCATCTGCAAAAGCCCGGCCCGTGACCACGGCATCATCATGGTGGTGGAAAACCCAAGAGATCTGGCAGCTTATGAAAAGACGGGAAAATTTGAGGGTGTCTATCATGTCCTTCATGGAGCTATTTCCCCCATGCTGGGAATTGGCCCAGGAGATATTAAGCTGAAAGAGCTGATGACCCGCCTCCAGAAAGATGTGAAAGAAGTTATTATTGCTACCAATTCCAGTCTGGAAGGCGAGACAACAGCTATGTACATAAGTAAATTAATTAAACCCACAGGAATCAGGGTGACAAGAATTGCCAGCGGTGTTCCGGTGGGCGGTGATTTGGAATACATAGACGAAGTGACGCTTTTACGCGCGTTGGAAGGCCGGGTAGAGCTGTAACAAACTTAGGAGATGCAAAAGAAATGGATAAATACGAGTTTAACATTAAAGTTGAACAGATTAAAAAACTGGTCAGCCGCGGTGATTATGATACAGCCATGAAAATTGCTGATACCATTGACTGGCACCGGGTGCGGAATGCCAGTCTGCTTTCCATGATTGCTCAGATCTATGAAAAGAATGAGGAGTACCAGGAAGCAAAGGATATTCTGCTTTTGGCCTTTGAACGTGCGCCTATTGGAACACGTTTGCTTTATAAACTGACGGATCTGGCGCTCAAGGAAGGCAGCATTGAGGAAGCGGAGGCCTATTATCGCGAATTCTGTGATTTAACTCAGGATGACCCACGGCAGTATCTGCTTCGGTATCTGATATTAAAGGCAAAGAAAGCACCTGTGGATCAGCTGATTCGTGCCCTGGAAACGTATACATCCATTGAGATGGATGAAAAATGGTTGTATGAGCTGGCAGAGCTTTACCATAAAGCCGGGCAGGAAGAGAAATGTGTGAGCACCTGTGACAGGATCATGCTTTTGTTCGGCTTGGGGAAATATGTGGATAAGGCTATGGATCTGAAGCTGGAGTATGCTCCTCTCAATAAATATCAGATGGATCTGGTGGAAAACAGAGACAAATATGAGGCTAAGCTTCGCGCCGTTGAGG